>CANTDZ010000005.1 GCA_947652665.1 uncultured Clostridia bacterium | reverse complement strand
CTGTCGATGTCCGGGGTGCGGATGCACTTCTGGCAGGTGGTGACCCGGCGGCGGGGGGGCTCCACCTCGCCGGTGAAGTACTTCTTCATGGGCGCCATGCCCGAGTTAATGAGCAAGAGGCTGTTGTCCCCCTGGGGAATCAGCGAGAAGCTGTCCATGCGCAGGTGTCCCTTGGATTCGAAGAACTCCAGGAACTTTTCGCGTAATTCGTTTAGTCCTGTCCACTGCATTTTAACTCAACCTTTCTAAAAAAATAAAATAAGCCTGTCCGTCCACATGGGACGGGCAAGCCCGCGGTACCACCCAAATTGCAGAAAAACTGCCGCTCTTTTCCCGTTAACGCCGGGCTACGCCGACCGCTCCTCGCGGCGGTGCGCATCCAAAGGGGCGGCCTGCCTGTGCCTTCCTACGGCTTTTCACCAACCAGCCGTCTCTCTGCCCTCCGGCAAGAGGCATCTTCCCCGCGCATTTCCTTTTGTCTTTCCTAATTATAGCCGTTCACCCCGGCGCTGTCAACCTTTTTTTCTCCTAGGTACAGACAAACCTTCTGCAAGTGCCCGATTGACAAGCCAAGCAATATAGTCTATAATAAAAGCAGAGAAAAAGAGCCTGCCGATAGACGGCTGGCCAGGATAAAGTGTTTTATAGGAAAAGTAACCGCTTCACCCTGGGGCGGCTACTTTTTTGTGTCTTTCAGCGCTGCAACGACAAGCGCCAGCAGCATTATCATTAACGATAACATTTTGACAAACCTATTTTTCCCCCTAATACAACGCGGCAATATCCTCCATCACCTGCCTGAACACCCGTGCCGTTGCCCCTTCGTCATCGGGTGCAGACTCCCGCAGCACCGTGACGCAGTACCGGGGGCCGGCCTCATCGCAGAGGAAGCCGCAGTACCAGAAATGCAGCAGTTCTTGACCGTCTTCTTCGTAAACGCCGGTCTGGGCGGTGCCGGTCTTGATGCCCACCGTAAGGCCCTCGGGAGCTCCGGGATGGCCGGTGCCGTTTTTTGCGGCACTTTTCAGGTACTCCTGGAGCTCCCGGGCCGTGGCGGGGGACATCACGTCCACGGAGCGGTCTGTGACGGGGGACAGGGGTGTCAGGGCCCCCTCGCCGTCAACCTGGCCCAAAATGAGCTTCGGCGTGCTGTAGGTACCGCCGCTTGCAACGGCGTTCATCATGGCGCAAAGCTGCAGGGGGGTGGCGGTCAGCTGTCCTTGGCCAAAGGCGAAGTTGCCCAGGGCCCGAACGTTTTGAAGGCTCCCGGCGTCGGGCAGGACACCGGACTGGGTGCGCAGGCCCCGGCCGAATTCCTGCTCACTGCCAAACCCCAGGTTATAGGCCATGCTGAGAACCTGCTGCCCACCTAGGGCCCGGGCCGCGCTGATGAAGTAGCAGTTGCAGGACTTCTCGATGGCTCCCCGCAGGGATACCTGTCCGTGGGCAGTGCCGTCGATGCAGTGGAAGACAAGGCCCCCGGCGTTCAGCGACCCGGTACAGGTAAAGCTCCGGGGCAGGCTGTCCGCCTCCAGCCCGGCGGAGGCTGTCACCAGCTTGAACACCGACCCCGGCGCGTAGGCGCAGAAGGCCCGGTTCAGCAGCGGCGACCCCTCTGCCTGGGCCGCCTCGGCCATGTTGTTGGGGGAGTAGTCCGGCACGCTTGCCAGGGCCCGGATTTCGCAGTTTGGCACTTCCGTCACCACCACGGCCCCCTGCTCCAATTCTTGGGCGGCTTTTTGCACCAAAGCCTGCAGGGCACTGTCCAGGGTTAGGGCCACGCCGCCCTGAGCTTCCTCCATGGTGTTTATGATAAGGCGGTCGTCCCCGGCGATCACCCGGCCCAGGGCGTCCACATGGTAGTAGATGGAAATCTCTCCACTGTAGGAGCCCAGCAGGTCGTTCATGGCCAGCTCAACCCCGTAAGCCCCGGAGCCCATGCTGTCGAGATACCCAATGATGTGGGGGGCCAGCTGGTTTTCCGAGTATCGCACGGGTACATCAAACAGGTCGATACAGTCGTGCTGGACGGTCTGAGGCAGCACCATGGAAAAGGGCTTGCCGTCCTCCAGGGCCAAAGCCAGGCGGTCCCGGTACTGGCCTTGGGTAGCCTTTTCCAGCGCGCCAATGGCTTCAATTCCCGGGGCGATGGCCGCTACCTGGTGATGATAGGAACTGGTCAGGGGCTCCAGGTTACAGTCGTAAATGACGCCTCTGGCCTTGGCCACCTCCAATTTATAGACGCTCTGACGTCCGGCGGCATCCACGTACTCGGCCCCGCCGGACACCTGGGTAATGGAATACCCCGCCGCACACAAAAAAGCCATCAAAATAAAAAACACAATGTACGCCCTGCGCTTTGCCATACTGCACCTCCGGTAAGATTCTGCCAATATTTTGGCTGGTTTATGGCAAAAAATACGGGGCATACTGCTGTTTAGAAAAGGAGGGCTTTTTTATGAAAACCAATGGGAAATTTGCCTGCACCGGGGCCCTGGCCGGGCTCGCCAACGGCTTTTTCGGCGCGGGGGGCGGGCTGTTTCTGGTGCCCCTGCTGACCCGCTGGGCCGGGCTCCCCCAACGCAAGGCTTTTGCCACGTCCGTGGCGGTGATATTGCCCCTGTCGCTGTGCTCGGCGGCCCTTTATTATTTTCAGGGGGCGCTGGACTTTTCCGGCTGCTGGCCCTACCTGCTGGGAGGCTTTTTGGGCGGGACCCTTTCCGGGTTCGTTTTCCAGAAAATACCGCTTGGGTTTTTGCGCCGGGCCTTTGGGGTGCTGATCCTGTACGGCGGGGTAAGGGCGGTGCTGGCGCTATGAGCTGGCTTTTCCCGCTTCTTATCGGCGCGCTAACAGGCGTATTGTCCGGCTTTGGCATTGGCGGCGGGACGCTCTTGGTACTGTGGTTGACCCTGGCCGGGGGCTACAGCCAGCTGCAGGCTGGGGGCGTCAATTTGGTATATTTTGCCTGCTGCGCTTTGCCGGCGCTCATCGGCCACGTAAAAAATAAATTGATCGAAAAAAAGGCCGTGCTCTGGTGCGCGCTGTGGGGCGTTCCGGCCTGCGCGGGGGCGGCGCTTTTGGCTGCGAGGATGGACGTAACGCTTTTGCGCCGGTGCTTCGGGGTGCTGCTGTTATTCGTGGGGTGGCGGGAATTATTCCCCCGCAGCCGGGCACACTAGCCTTGGGCGCAGGAGCGCTCAATAACGCATGAGGGGGAACGGCCATGAATATGCTGGATCGGATCGCCTTGATCCTTACCGTGGCAGGCGGCGTCAACTGGGGCCTTGTAGGCATCTTCCGGTTTGACCTGGTGGCCTGGCTGTGCGGCGGGCAGTCTGCGGTGCTCAGCCGGGTGATCTACACGGTGATCGCCATTTGCGCCTTGTGGTGCCTGGCGCTGGTTTTCCGCGGCCAGGAGGATGATGGATTTCGGGAAAGCGTCCGAAGCTAAACAGGGGATGGGAAAGGGCTGGCGTCTGGGAAAGGCGCCGGCCCTTTGCTTTTCATTATTATACTTATAATACTTCCTGGAGCCATTGGGCCGACTTTTCCAACGCCGCACCCATGTCTGCCACCCCGAAGTGCTCGATGGCGCAGAAGCCCTCGTAGCCGTCCTGACGAAGACGCTGGAGCACCTGGGCGATTTGTATCTCTCCCTGGCCCACCGGCGACGGGTACAAGGCCTGGCCGTCTGCCGCTGTAACGGCATGGGAACCCCACTGGGGCGAATAGGCCCGGTCTTTTAGGTGCACGTGGGTTATCCTGTCTTTCAGGCTGTCGTAAGCGGCCAGCTCGTCCTCCCCGGCAAAGCGGAAATTGCCCGTGTCAAAGCAACAGGAAAGGGCCGGGCAGGCGTCCAGGAAATACCGCACGCCCTCGGTGGTGTGGAAGGGTGCGCGGACATCGTCGTAGTCTTCCATAATCAGAGACACGCCGTACTTGTCGGCCAGCTCCGCCAAGCGGCTCACGCCCTCGGCAATGGCTTCCCGCTCCCCCTCAAAGCCCGGGATGACCAGCATCTTTTTAGCCCCCAGGTATCGGGCGGCCTCCAGGGTGGGCAGGGCCTGCTTTTCCACGTCTAGGTCGCGGCCGAAATCAAAGTAGGCCGGGATGGAGGAGATGGACATCTCCACATAGCTGAGCTCATGACCCAGCTCGTCCTCGCGGCCAATAACGCCGTTCTGCATGACCTCCACGCCGTCTATGCCCAGGAACTTTACCCGCTGCAGGGCCTCCACCATGCCGATGCGTTCCTGGTGGGCGATGTCCTTTACGTGGTCGTAAAAGGTGGCAAGCTGCATCCGAACCCCTCCCTCATTCGTCCTTTTTGCCGCTCTGGTTTTCAATGAGCCGCTGGACTTTTTCCTTGGCTTCCTCCAAATCCTTGCAGCCGTCCAAAATCATGTCGACCATTTCCAGGATTGTCTTGAACTGCTTGTCCGTCATCGCGTCAACCATATCCTTTCCTCCCAGCTTGTGCTGTTTCTATCCTAAGGATATTATAGCAACCGCCCTGCCCCGTGTCAATTCCGAAAAACCGTTTTTATCCCCGGGCGGCCAGCGCCTTGCCTGTTTCTACTGCGGCCCTAAAGCAGATTTCTTCCAGCCCCGTGCCCTGGCTGGCCAAAATGCCCTCGTCCCATTCGGGCCCGTCCAAGGTGTCGCTGACCCAAAAAAACTGCGCGAAATCCACGCCCCTGAACTGCGCTACAGCGGCCAGGGCGGAGCACTCCATCTCCACGCAGACGCAGCCCTGTTCCCGGCGGCGCTGGGCCTTCTTTTCCGTCTCCCGGAAGAAGGCGTCCGTGGTCCAGGTTTTGCCCTCTATGTAGGGGTAATGCAGGGCATCCAGGGCGTCCCGCAGGGCCTGGACGCAGGAGGGTTTCAGCTCTACCTCGTCGGCAGGAGGCAGGTAGTGGTATGAGAGCCCTTCGTCCCGTATGGCAGCGGTGGGGACGATCAGATGCCCATGGGCGGTCTCCCGCTGCAAAGCCCCGGCCGCTCCGCAGAACACAAAGTGCTTGCCGCCCCAAGGCACCAAATCCTCTATAAAGCCTACGGCCGCAGGAGCGCCCACGTGGGGCATAAAAAGGGCTATCTCCGTGTTAAAGGCTTTCACCCGGTAAATCGGAACCCAGCCCGTACACATCTTAGAGTGCCCCATGACCTCGCCGCCAAATTTTTCCACCAGGCCGTCCACAATGGCCTTGGAAAAAATGCCTACGCAGATAGCGGGGAAGTTAGGGATGGCTTCGTGATGGGACGGGTTGATGATAGCCACCGGGTTCGGGTCGAATTCATTACAAAGCATCTGTTCATCCTCCTTTTTTGTAAAATTGCCTTATTATAGCAGAAGGCGGGTGGTTTGTCAATCCTTCCAGTCTATAAAACATAACCACCCGTCAAACAGGTGGTTATGTTTGTTTATGCCAGCCCCAGAGCCTGCTTGGCCAGGCGGTCGGCTAGGTCGTTATACTTGTCGCCAGAATGGCCCTTCACTTTCACAAAGCGCAGGTCGAGTTTTTCCCGGGCCTTCTGGCAGGACGCGGCATACGCAATGGTACCCGGCTTATTGGCCTTCCACTGGCCCTGGGCCCACTTGGCGACACCCTCGTAGTCGTGGTGGATTTCCAAGGCGTGGATGCCCTCTTTCAGGCAGTAGTCGATTACCGTCAAAGCGCCCATGATTTCCCCCGCCACGTTGTGCATGGATGCCAAATCTTTATCCGTAAATTTTTGGGAAAATTCTATTTGTTTGCCCCCATAGAACAGCACGGCTCCGCACGAGAACTCGCCGCCGTAATAGCTGCCGTCCACATAAGCGACGGCCAAGTCAGACGGGGGCACAGAGGCGGCCGGGGTGCCGCCGGTAAGGAACGCTTCGGCTTCGGGAAGGGTCGCAAAGCCCTTGTAGGCCACGCCCTTCACGCCGATCACTTGGCGCTTGCAGGCGTCCCAGGAGGTGTAGATGGCATTGCCCTCGCGGCCGCCTAAAACGGCATAAAATTTTTTCTTTGTTTTTGTTTCTGACATGGGGTCGCCTCTTTCTTCATTTTTCGACAAAGTTTTTATTGACCTTTTGGGGATATCTCCTGTACAATATATAGTATATTGAAAGGGGAGGTGGCCCGGCATATGAGACAAAAAAGGACGGCTTTTTTGCTGGCGCTGGCCCTGTGCCTGATGCTGGGAGGGTGCGGGGGGTTCCCGGAACCCCTGGGCTTTTTAACCTGGCCGGGGGCCGTTCCCCAGACCGAAAACGACACCGGCCTGCTGCTGGGCCCGGGGGTGGAAGACGAGGGGCTGCCGGGAGCCGAGTGGGGCGTTTTTGAGATGATGCGCCACACAAGCGTCCAGGAGCCCCAAGACGAGGGCTTTTTGCTGGTGTACGTTCCCCAGCGCACACCCCTTTACGACGCGCCCTACGGGGAGGAGATTCCCGGGCGCGCGGTGGCCGGAGCCTCTTTCCTGCAGGTGGACGCCGGAGACGGGCCCCTCTGGTTCGCGTACAAGGAGGGCTGGCTTTACGGGGAGGACATCTGCCCCGCTCCCGGCGGCGTTCCGGAGGAAAGGAGCCTAACCGCCGTACAGGTCGAGGAGCGCTTTTTGCGGCTGGAGGAGAAGTTCCCGGAGGGCGCTTACTGGAACCACATGGAGAAGGAACTGCCCGATGGCGTGGAATCGCCGTTCTCTGTCACCGAAACCCCCTGCCAGCACAGCCGCTACGACCAGCTTTTCTGCAACCAATATAACGGCAGTATGCTGGCCGTCTTTGACCAGTTCGACCACCTGTGCCAGTGCCTGGGCTTTGCCTGCTTACTCAGCGACCAGCTCTTTGGCGAGGACGCCCCCCTCTACCGCCTGCCCGAAGACGCCCCCCTGCACCCCGGCGACCATCTGCGCCTGCGGGAATACGAGCACTCCGTCATCGTGCGGGAGATGGACGAAGAGGGCCTGCGCCTGGCCGAGGTCAACGCCGGGTATGAGGACTGCCTTATCAGCTGGGAACGGGAATTCACCTGGCAGGAATGGGACGATCTCTACGGCTGGGATGTGGAGTACATCATCAGCCGCTACCTGCCTAGCCCCGCAGCCGAAGCCCCTTAGGGTAGCGGTTTTTCAGCCGTCCGTTTGATGCCTTGCCAAACCCCGTGACCACGCCGTTTACGCACACCGCCGTGTAGCCCGCTGTGGGGCTGTCGATTTCCTCGCCGCGCAGGAAGGCCAGGAGCAGGGGACTGTCAGGAGGGAAATCCAGGGTATGCAGGCAGTCGGCTTTAGAACGGCTCATAAAGACGCCGTGAGCAGGCTCCAGGCGCTTGCCCTTGGCCTGCGCCAGCTCGACCCCGGCTCGCAGCACGTGCAGGCCGGTAAAGTCAGGCAGACCCTCCGGCAGCAAGAGGACTTTGCCCCCAAAGATACCCGTGGGCCCCGGCTCACCCCCAAAGAGCTCTTTATAAAGCGCCTCGGCCTGTCGGCGGGCCGGGCCGGCATCTGCGCCCAAGAAGGGCGTATTTTTTTGCCGGTTCTCCCCTACCCGCCGGAATCGCGCCACAAAATGCCCTTCCCCGCCATCCATGGGGAAAATGCGCCGGGCCGGGCTGCCGTCCAGGGCGGGGCGGCCAAAGGCGGCGGGGATGGCCTCGGGGACAAACTCGGGATGGGATTGGAGGAACGCGGCGCAGGTATCTTCGTTCTCGGCCCGGGAGAAGGTGCAGGTGGAGTAGACCAGCACCCCGCCCTCCCGCACAGCCAGGGACGCGGAATCCAAAATGAGCCGCTGGCGCTGGGCGCAGGCCTCTACGTGCTCCGGGGACCAGGCGGCAATGGCCCCCTCGTCCCGCCGGAACATCCCCTCGCCAGAGCAGGGGGCGTCTACCAACACCCGGTCGAACCACCCCTGCAGGGCTCCGCACAGGCGCGGGGGCGTCTCGCAGGAAACCACCGCGTTGGGAACGCCCATGCGCTCCAGGTTGGAGAGCAGGGCGTCGGCCCGGCCGCGCACCACCTCATTGGACCACAGCATGCCCCAGCCCTCCAGCAGCGCCGCAATCTGCGTGGACTTGCCCCCGGGGGCCGCGCACAGGTCCAAAATGCGCTCACCGGGCTGGGGGTCCAGGGCGGTCACGGCGGAGGATGCCGAGGGCTCCTGGGAGTAGAACATCCCCGCATGGTGGGCTGGCAGGGCCCCGACCCTCTCCCCCGCCTCCCCGTAAAAAGACAGCGGCGAGAACGGGCTGGGCGTGATGGCAAAAGGAAGGCTTTCGCGCAATGTTTTTTCGTCGCATTTTAATGGGTTCAAACGCAGGCCACGCAGCGGCGGCTCTTCCAAGCAGGCAAGGAACGCCTGCCATTCCGCCCCCAGCAGTTCCTTCATGTTTTCGCAAAATTTTTCGGGCAGATGCATAAGCAACCTCTCCTTGCCCACAATAATCAATGGAAAAACGCCGTAAAAAGCGTTTCATCATTGAGAAAGAAGGGTAAAAATCATGAACAACCAGAATCAGAGCCAGAACAAGAGCCAGAATAAGCAGAACCAGAACAGCAAGAACCAGCAGAATCAGAACAGTCAGAACAGCAAAAACCAGCAGAACCAGAACAGCCAGAACAAGTACGACCACAACTGCGACTAACCTGGCGCGGCCGGAAAGGCCCGATAAGCCCCGTGCTTATCGGGCCTTTTCGTCTTTGGCTTTTTGCAGGAGCTCTTTCAGGGGCTTGTCGTCGCTGTGCATAGAGCGGAAGCCCTCGCCGGTGATCTCCCCTGCGTCGCCCACCACTACGAAGGCGTGTTTATCCACCTCTTTGATGACGGACTGCACCTGGAACACTTCAAAGCGCCGCACCACGCACAACAGGGTCTGGCCGGGCTCTTTGCTGTAGCCGCCCTGGGAATCGAGATAGGTGACGCCCCGGTCGATCTCCTCCATGATGCGCGCCCCTATCTCCTGCACCTTGGGCGACATGACCAGGAACATCTTGCCTGTCCCGGCGTCGGTGCCGTAGAGGATGGAGTCGATGAGGCTGGTAGACACAAAGATGACGATGCAGGCGTACATGGCGTTTTCGATGCTGCCGAAGACGAATGCCGAACAGAGCACCACCAATCCGTCCACCACCAGCATGAGCTTGCCCATGGAGAACTGGGGCATCCGGCGGCCCAGCAGCCGGGCGACTAAATCGGTGCCGCCGGTGGTAGCGCCCCGGATGAACGTCAGCGACAGGCCCACGCCCTCGCAGACCCCGGCGAAGATGGCCACCAGGATGGGGTCGCCCCGGTAGGCGGGGATAAAGCGCGCGAACAGGTCAATCATCACAGACGACAGCACAACAGCCGCCAGGGTCTTGATGACCAGCTTGTAGCCGATTTCCACCATGCCCCAGATGACGATGGGCAGGTTGATGAGGAACACCATCAGGCCGATGGGCGTGCCGAACACGTACTGTAACATGGTAGCAATGCCCGTCACACCCCCCGCCGCGATGTTGTTGGGCGCGGTAAAGGCGTTGACGCACACGGCGTAAACCATGGCGCCCAGGGTCATGAAGACGGCATCTAAAAGAAAATTGCGCAAGGCTTTTTGTTTCATGGCACTTCCTCCTTTACTGGGGCAGATTCGACACGGCAAAGGACTTGTCTTCCTCCTGCCGGTCGGATTCCATGCAAAGAGCGAACAGCTGGCCCAGGCGCGTGCCCTGGTCCTCTAAAAACAGGTAGCCGAACAGGGCTTCCAGAGCGGTGGCGGCGTGGTAGTCGCCTACCGACGCGTTGCGCGGCACGTGCCCCACATGGGCGTTGCGGCCCCGCATAGCGATCTCCTTTTCCGTTTCCGTCAGCACCGGCCACATGAACACCAGCGCCTTGGCCTGGCTTTGGCAGCGCACCAGCTCGATCTTGCGGCGGTTTAGCGACCGCACCGGGCAGTTGCCCTGGGAGACCAGATAGTTGCGCACCAGCATTTCGTATACCGCGTCGCCCATAAAGGCCAGGGTCAGGGGGCTGTAGCTTTTGGCAGCGGCGTTGTTTTCCATAAAACCACCTACTCTACAAAATCAAATTCTACGCCGTACAGGTCGACGGTGTCGCCCTCCTGCACGCCGGCCTCCCGCAGGGCGTCGATCACCCCGGATTGGGTCAGCATCCGCTGCATATACTGCAGGGATTCGCTGTCCGTCAGGTCAATGGCGCTGAGAGCCTTTTCCAGCCAGGGGGCCTCGGCGAAGTACACACCGTCCTCCTTTGTGATCGTGACAGGCCTGCGCCCGGCCTCTTCTTCGGGCAGAAGCTCCTCGGGCTCCGGCTCGAAACGGCGGATGGGCGGCAGCTTGGAGAGCCGCTCGTTGATGGCGTTGAGCAGCGGGTCGACCCCGTGGCGGATGGGGGCCATGATGGGGAAGAATTCGTATCCCAGGCCCTCGATATACTGCCGCAGCTCCTCGACGGTTTCGTCGTCCGTGAGGTCGCACTTGTTAGCGGCCACCAGCATGGGGCGCTGGGAAAGCTCCTGGTCAAACTTTTGCAGCTCCTCGTTGATGATGCGGAAATCCTCCTTGGGGTCGCGGCCCTCGCTGCCGGCGGCATCCAGAACGTGCACCAGCAGGCGGCAGCGCTCCACATGGCGCAGGAACTGATGCCCCAGCCCCTGCCCCTGCCACGCGCCCTCAATGAGCCCCGGGATGTCCGCCATGACAAAGGAGCGCCCTTCGCCCATGCGCACCACCCCCAGGACGGGGGTCAGAGTCGTAAAGTGGTAGTTGGCGATGTTGGGCTTGGCCTCGCTGACTACGGACACCAGCGTCGACTTGCCCACGTTGGGGAAGCCCACCAGGCCCACATCGGCCAGGAGCTTCAGCTCCAAAAGCACCTCCAGCTCCTGCCCCGGCGTGCCGGGCTTCGAAAAGCGCGGGGCCTGCCGGGTGGGGGTGGCAAAGTGGGTGTTGCCCCAGCCGCCCCGTCCTCCCTGGGCGATAACCTGGGGTTCGGGCCCGGACATATCGGCAATAAGCCGCCCGGTGGCCGCATCCTTCACCAGCGTCCCCCGGGGGACTTTCACCAGCAGGTCGGGGGCGCTTTTGCCGGCGCAGCGCCCGCCCCGGCCGTTTTCGCCCCGCTGGGCCACATATTTCCTCTTGTAACGGAAGTCCGCCAGGGTGGACAGGTTCTCGTCCACCTGGAACACCACGCTGCCGCCCCGGCCCCCGTCGCCGCCGTCGGGGCCGCCAGCGGCCACATACTTCTCCCGGTGGAACGCTACGGCCCCGTCGCCGCCGTCCCCGGCCTTTATTTTGATCTTCGCACTGTCTATAAACATGGTGCCCCTTTCCGGCTGACGCCAACTAAAAAAGCTTCCTCAGCAGCACCGAAGAAGCTTTTTTCTCCCTATTATCCGCTTGCTTACTCGGCGTATACGCTGACCTTCTTGCGGTCGGCGCCCATGCGCTCGAAACGGACGCGGCCGTCTACCTTAGCAAACAAGGTGTCGTCGGAGCCGCGGCCTACGTTCTCGCCGGGATGGATCTTGGTACCGCGCTGCTTGACGAGGATGTTGCCCGCCAGCACGAACTGCCCGTCGGCGCGCTTGACGCCCAGGCGCTTGGATTCGGAATCGCGGCCGTTCTTGGTGGAGCCCATGCCCTTTTTATGAGCAAAAAGCTGGATGTTTATTTTCAGCATAAACTTTGCCTTCCTTTCCAAAATTAGACTTCGATGTAGCTTACCCGTATGGCATCGGGGTACTGCTCCTCCAGCCCGATCAGGTGGAGCTTCAGCCCCAAAAGCGGGACCTGCGCTTTTCCCCCATCCCGGGCCTCCAGACGGAACATCATGTCGCCGTCCTCCACCCGCAGGGAAAGCGGGGTAATAGACAGCACGTCCGTGATGGTGTTCGCCGTCAGGTACGCGGCACTGGATACCGCCGCGCACACAATGTCGAACCCGGCTTCCCCACAGCCTGCATGGCCCTGGATATGGAAGCCCTGGAGCGAGCCCCCTGGGTCTGTCAAAAAATCAGCCCGGATCATTTAGCCGTTGATAGCCTCAATCTGCACCTTGGTGTAGGGCTGGCGATGACCCATCTTCCGCTTGGAATTCTTCTTGGGCTTGTAGGTGAAAACGGTAATCTTCTTGGCCTTGCCGGACTTCAAAACCTTCGCGGTAACAGAAGCGCCCTCCAGTACGGGAGCCCCTACCTTGGTTTCGCCCTCGCCGAACAGGGCCTGTACGGGGAAGGTCACGGTGTCGCCGTCAGCGGCTTCCAGCTTCTCAATGTAAAGCTCGTCGCCCTGCTGCACTTTGTACTGCTTCCCGCCGGTCTCAATAACTGCAAACATTCTTTTTCCTGCCTTTACTATAGTCTCGCTGCTGTCAGGCGGGCATGGCCACTTAAAGCCTGCAACAAGCGGCTTAATCACTATACCATATGTTGGGCCCAAAGTCAAGGGGTCGGCTACCGGTTTTCTTCAAATACCACCGGGGACGGGTACCGGCTTTCGTTCATCCGCGACTTCGCCTTGATGACCTGCTCCAAATCGATATCATATATATTGGCAATGGCGATGGCGTAGTAGATTACGTCCCACAATTCCTCGTCCACCGTGCCTTTTATCTCGTCGTAATTGGGCGCTTTCAGCCCCTTGCGCATAGCCCGGGAAAGTTCGCCCACTTCTTCCGAAAGCTTCAGGAAGTAGTCTTTCAGCAGTTCAGGGTTATAGTCCTTTGCTTTAATAAAGTTCTGCAAGTATTTGACGGTTGTTTTGCCGTCCATGGCTACTCCCCCTTCTTGGCCGCCGCGCTGGTGAGCAGCACCTTCACGTCCTCGTCCCCCTCTATGGCGTGGATAACCTCCACCCGCCGCAGGATGGCAAGGGCCAGGGTAAGCATCAAATTCAGGCACGTGACAACTGCCAAAAATATCTTCGCGCCCGTACTGGGCTTTCGCCTTGCACCATTCTTTTTCATGGTACCCCTCACTTCTTATATTCCTGCTCGCAATAGCGGCAGCGGTAGCGGTGGGCTTTTTCATCGCAAAGATAGAACACCTGGTCTACAGGCTCCACGCTGGTAATGCACCGGGGGTTTTTGCAGCTGACGATATTCACCAGCTTTTTGGGCAGGTGGGGGCGTTTCTTTTCGCTGAGACGCCCTTCCCGGATGATGCACACGGTGGCGTGGTCATCAATGAATCCCAGGACGTCCAGGTCAATGTCGGTGACGCCCTCAATCTTGATGATGTCCTTTTTGCCGAACTTCTCGCTTTTGGCGTTCTTGATAAGCGCCACACAGGTGTCTAGCTTGCCCAGCTCCAAAAGCTCATATACGCGCATGCCCCGCCCGGCGGTGATGTGGTCGATGACGATGCCGTTTTCAATACTGTCGATGTTAAGCATTTTCCAGCCCTCCTTCCAGCCCCAGAAGCATGAGGATCAGCGCCATGCGCACATAGACGCCGCCGCGCGCCTGCTCGAAATAGACCGCCCGGGGGTCGTTGTCTACCTCCGGTGCAATCTCGTTGACACGGGGCAGGGGATGCATGATGGATAATTCTTTTTTGGCCAGACGCAGCTTCTCTTCGGTCAGGATGTAGGAATCCTTCAGCCGCACATAATCTTCCTCGTTGAAGAAGCGCTCCCGCTGGACGCGGGTCATGTAGAGGATGTCCAGCTCCGGCATGACATCTTCCATGGCACGGGCTTCCTCCCATTGGTGGCCCGAGGGCCCTACGACCTCTTTTACAATGTAGCTGGGCACCCGCAGCTCCTCGGGGGAGATGAAGATGAACCGCACGTTTTCATAGCGCACCAGCGATTTTATCAGCGAGTGCACCGTGCGCCCGAATTTCAGGTCGCCGCACAGGCCGATGGTCACGCCGTCCACCCGGCCCCTGCGGCGGCGGATGGTGAACAGGTCGGTAAGCGTCTGGGTGGGGTGCTGGTGGCCGCCGTCCCCGGCGTTTATCACGGGGATCTTGCTGTACTGGCTTGCCACAAAGGGCGCGCCCTCTTTAAAGTGCCGCATGGCGGCAATGTCCGCGTAGCCTGAAACCATGCGGATGGTATCCGCCACGCTCTCGCCCTTGCTGGCCGAGCTGCTCCCCGCGTCCGAGAACCCCAGCACCTGGCCGCCCAGGCGCAGCATGGCCGACTCAAAGCTCAAGCGCGTGCGCGTGCTGGGCTCGAAAAACAGCGTGCCTAAAATCTTCCCGTCGCACCGGTGCGCGTACTCCCGGGGCGACCCGATGATCTCTTCCGCCAGCCCCAGCAGGCGGTCGGTCTCCTGCCTCGTAAAGTCCAGGGGATCTATCAAATGCCGCATCCGTACCACATCCCTTTCCAGTTTTCTGCCGTCTATTATAGCTTATGGGATGGGTTACGTCAAGAGCGCAATCAGCATGATGGCCATCAGCGCCACGATCACCAGCCCCAGCGCCGCCTCCCCCAGCTTTTGCGACTTCGACATCTTTTCGTCTTTTATGTTGGCAATCGTCATCAGGATTACAATTGCGATAATGAGGAAGAGCAAAAAAACCATGATTATCATTCTTATCATTCCCCTTTGCGTAAGCATACTACAAATCGAGGGAAATGTCAATATATATATATATATATATTGATGATATTAATTATAATAACCAGCATATAATCTCAGCCACAGAAAACAGTGGAAAGGCTTGCCCTCCCCGTGCCGACCAGACGCAGAGCGCCTGGGAGAAGGGCAAGCTTCTCCACTGTATTTCAGGATGCATTTGTTAAAAATTGGATCAGCTCTCCCGGCGAAAGCTCATACATTTCCGCCAGCCGCACCAAGGTAAGGATATCGGGCATATTAACCCCGTTTTCATAATGGGTGTACGCCGTGCGGTTGAGCCCAAGCCTGGCCGCTACCTGCTCTTGGGTAAGGGCGTGCTCACTGCGCATCTGGCGCAGGCGGGTTCCTATGGACAGCTCGGACCGCAGGAGCTCCCGCTCGCGCTTGCGGCTATTCTGACGGGCTGCTGTCTGCCTTTTCGTTAGATTTTTATTTTCCATACACACCCCTTCGTTTTGGTTGTTAAACCGAGTATACTACAACTTTAAGTTGTTGTCAATAGAAAAATACCCGGAAAAAGTAATATGAATAACACCCTGGAGTTGTTACTATAATTCTAAAGGTGATGAAAATGGTAAAAAATCTGCGCGTACTCCGAATCAGCAAAGGCGTCAGCCAACAGATGCTTGCCGAAATTGTCGGCGTCAGCCAGCAATCTATCAACAAATATGAAAAACAAAAAATCGAACCGGACATCTCGACCCTTACCGCCATGGCCGACTACTTCGGCACCACGGTCGACTACCTCATCGGCCACACCCCGGCCTCCGGCCCCGGCGACCCCCAGCAGGAGCTGGAGCTCTCCAAAGACGAGCTGGGCCTGGTGCTGGATATGCGCAAGCTGACCGCTGAGGAGAAAAAGAGCATCCTGCTTGTGGTAAAGAATTATTTGCAGGGGCGCGGTTGATAAGCCGGGGAGGGTGTGCTATACTAATAGGAAAAGGAGGGATTGCCGTGACGCCTTTGGCACAAGAGAAGAAGGTTACGTATGCGGATTTGCTGGAGTGGGACGACGATGTGCGGTATGAGCTTATTGATGGGGAAGTTCGGATGTTGTCCTCGCCCGCATGGGGGCATCAAAGGATTTTTCGTAAGCTTTTTTTGAAAATTGGCAACTTTCTGGAAGGGAAGACATGCGAAGTCTATTCTGCGCCCTTCGATGTACGCCTGTTCGAGCAGGAGGGCGACACACCTTATGACATCGATACGGTGGTGCAGCCGGATATCTTTGTGGTCTGCGACCCCAACAAGCTGGACGATGCAGGCGTCAAAGGCGCGCCCGACCTGGTCATAGAGATCCTCTCCCCCAGCACCCGCCGCCACGACCGCCTGACAAAATATTACCTCTACCTGCGCGCCGGCGTACGGGAGTATTGGATCGTCGATCCGGAAACCAAAACCGTGTCGGTACACGCACTGACCGAAGGTCAGTACGGCTCGCCGGATGTGTACACGCAGGAAGCCTCGGTGCCCGTAGGCGTGCTGGAAGGCTGTGTCATCGACTTACCGTCTGTTTTCGCATAAAAACGCAAAAAAGCGGGGGCAAAACGCTCCCGCTCTTTTTATGCGTTTATTTTGTGATGGACTCCAGCAGGCCGCCTTTCTCCACGATGTTCTGGATAAACGGCGGGAAGGGCTGGGCCTGGAAGCTCTCCCCGGTGGACTCGTCGGTGATAAGGCCGGTGTCGAAATCCAAGGTGACCGTGTGCCCGGCCTCGATAGCCTGGGCGGCGTCGGGGCATTCCAGGATGGGCAGGCCGATGTTAATGGAATTGCGGTAGAAAATCCGGGCGAAGGTGGGGGCGATCACGCAGGAGACCCCCGCCGCTTTCAGGGCAATGGGCGCGTGCTCCCGGGAAGAGCCGCAGCCGAAATTCTTCCCGGCCACCACAATGTCCCCCGGCTGCACCCGTTTGACGAAATCCTTGTCGATGTCTTCCATGCAGTGGGCGGCCAGCTCCTGGTGGGAGGAGGTGTTCAGATACCGGGCGGGGATGATCACGTCGGTGTTTACGTCGTCCCCATATTTATGTACCGTGCCTTTTGCTTTCATGCGAATCTCTCCTTTCCTGTATGCTCAAAGAGCAGCCGGGTCGGTCAGGTACCCGGTGACGGCGCTGGCGGCCGCTACCGCCGGGGACGCCAATACGACCTCCGACTCCGGGTGGCCCATGCGCCCCACAAAGTTGCGGTTGGTGGTGGACACAGCGCGCTCGCCCTCCGCCAGAATGCCCATGTAGCCGCCCAAGCAGGGGCCGCAGGTGGGCGTGCTGAACACGGCCCCGGCTTCAATAAAGATTTCCACCAGGCCCTCCTTCACGCACTGGAGGTAGACCTCCTGGGTCGCCGGGATGACAATGCACCGCACGCCCTTGGCAACCTTTTTCCCCTTCAAAATCTCTGCCGCTACGCGCATATCGCTGATGCGCCCATTGGTACAGGAGCCAATCACGCTCTGGTCAATCTTCACGTCGGCGACCTCCCCGATGGTACGGGTGTTCTCCGGCAGGTGCGGCATGGAGACCGTGGGTTTCAAAGCGCCCAGGTCGATGGTAACCGTGCGTTCGTATACAGCGTCGGGGTCGGGCTGGAAAACCTTTACCTCCCCCTGATAGCGGCCCTCGCAGTAAGCCAGGGTCTTCTCGTCCACCGGGAAGATGCCGTTCTTCGCCCCGGCCTCAATGGCCATGTTGGCGATGGTGAACCGGTCGTCCATGGAAAGCGCCGCGACCCCTTCGCCGCAAAACTCCAGGGACTGGTACAGCGCGCCGTCCACGCCGATCTCACCGATGAGATGCAAAATCACATCCTTGCCGCTGACAAACCCCGTGGGCCTGCCCGTCAGCACCACCTGAATGGCCGACGGCACCTTGAACCACGCCTTGCCCGTAATCATAGCCGCCGCCATATCCGTAGAACCCACGCCCGTGGAAAACGCCCCCAAAGCGCCATAGGTGCAGGTGTGGGAGTCCGCGCCGATCACGCAGCTGCCGGGGCCCACCAGGCCTTTCTCGGGCAGCAGGGCGTGCTCGATGCCCATCTGGCCCACGTCGAAAAAGTTCAGGATGTCGTACTTGTTCGCAAACTCCCGGGTCTGCTTGCACTGCTGGGCCGCCTTGATGTCCTTGTTGGGCGAAAAGTGGTCCAGCACCAGGGCGATCTTCCCCTTGTCGAAGACCGAATCGGCCCCGCACCTCTCGAACTCGTTGATGGCCACGGGGGACGTAATATCGTTGCCCAGCACCATGTCCAGCTCCGCTTCGATAAGCTGCCCGGCCTCTACCGAGGGCAGGCCGGCCGCGGCCGCTAAGATCTTCTGCGTCATCGTCATTGCCATAAAAATTTCCCCTTCCTTATTTTTATCTGCACTCCCCTGCTTTCAGGAGCAGATATTCCATGGAATCCTCCAGCGCTTTCCAGCTGGCCGCTACCACGTCGCCGGACACGCCCACGGTGGTAAAGCTGTCCCCCGTGCGCGCCGAGGAAGTGATGAGCACCCGCACCCCCGCCGCCGTAGCGCTTTTGCTGTCCAGGACGCGTACCTTGTAGTCGGTGAGCTTCACGTCGGCCAGCACGGGGTAAAAGACCTCCAGGGCCTTGCGCAGGGCCCTGTCCAGGGCGTTTACGGGGCCGTTGCCTTCGGCCGCCATCAGCTGGAGCTCCTCCCCCACCTTCACCTTGACCGTGGCGCTGGCCCCGGTTTTGTTGAGGCCGTAGTCGGTGTAGATGTGGTAATGCAAAAGCTCAAAAAATGGCGGGAACGGCTGCAGCCGCTTGCGCACCAGCAGCTCAAAGGACGCGTCCGCCCCTTCAAATTGGTACCCTTTGGCCTCCAGGGCCTTTATGTCCTCCAGGACGCTCCGGGCCGAAGCCGCGTCCAGCTTCATGCCTGGGAACACCCGGTGTATTTTCTCCAGCACCACCGCCCGGCCGCTGATTTCCGACGCCGGGAAGCGCCGGGTGTTGCCCACCAGGTAAGGGTCGATGTGCTCAAAAGAGCGGGGCGTTTTCAGGACGCCGTCCGCGTGCATACCGGCCTTGTGGGAGAAAGCGTCCTCGCCTACGTAGGGCAGGCCGTGAGGAAGGTCCCAGTTGGCGATGGCTGCCAGCTCCCGGGCGCTGTGGGCCAGAAGTTTGATGCACTCCTGGGGGATGCAGGCATACCCCAGCTTGCACTGCAGGTCGCCAATGACCGCCGAAAGGTTCGCGTTGCCGCAGCGCTCGCCAAAGCCCAAAAGCGTCCCCTGCACCTGCGCGGCCCCGTACTGCACCGCCAGGATGCTGTTGGCCGTAGCCATGCCGCAGTCCTCGTGGAAGTGCGCCCCAATGGGCAAATCAAACCGCGCGGCCACTTCCTCCATGGCGCGCTTTACGTCCTCGGGGAACACGCCGCCGTTGGTGTCGCACAGGCACAAAAGGTCAGCCCCGCCCCGGGCGGCCGCCTCCAGAGCCTGCATGGCAAAGGACGGGTCGTCCTTCCAGCCGTCAAAGAAATGCTCGGCGTCAAAGATGACCTCTTTCCCGTGCTCCTTGAGGAACCGGCAGCTCTCCTCAATCATAGCGAAATTTTCCTCCGGCGTGGTCTCCAGCACCCAGTCCACGTGGAACTTCCACGCCTTGCCAAACACCGTGCAGCAGGGCGTCCCTGCCTGCAGCAGCGCTTGAAGGTTCCCGTCCTCCTCGGGGCGAATCCCCTTGCGGCGGGTGCTGCCAAAAGACGTAAGCTTCGCGTGCTCCAGGGGCAGGGACCGGGCGCGGGTAAAAAACTCCTCGTCCTTGGGGTTGGAGCCAGGGTTGCCGGCCTCAATGTAGGCCACCCCCAGGTGGTCCAGCACCCGCACGGCCTGGAGCTTGTCCTCTACGGAAAAGGCGATCCCGCTGCCCTGGGCGCCGTCCCGCAGGGTGGAATCAAGGATGGACACGGGATGTTTCATGGCCTTCGTTCCTTTCTTCCCGCATGAAAGTCTTGCATAAGCGGTTTTTTCTGGTATAATAATAGGGTAACGATTTTTTGGGGGGATGCCGGTATGCTGTTTGGCAAAAAGAAGAAGAAACGCGCGCTCTTTGGCGGGGATATCCCCCCCGACTGCGCCTACTGCCAGCACAACAGCGGCAAGTCCGGGCAGGTGCTGTGCTCCCTGCGCAGCGCCATGAAGGACGGCAAGTGCAAGCTCTACCGCTACGACCCCCTCCTGCGGGAGCCTCGGGAGGCCCCCAGCCTCAAAACCGAGCAGTACTCCCCCGAGGATTTTAAGCTATAGCCGCGCCCGCAGCGCTTTTGTGGGAATGCCTTGGGCCGTGAACATCACCTCGTGCTCGGTGAGGACGTTCTCCGGGTCGTTTTCGGCGTGGAGGTCCTTGGTGTCAAAAAAGACGGTAAACCCCGCCTCGCCCAGATAGCGGCGGGTGGCCAGATATAAATCGTCGTTGTCGGTCTTAAACCAGATTTCGCCCCCCGGAGCCAGCAGGGCCTTGTAGGATTCCAGCTGGCGGGTGTGGGTCAGGCGGCGCTTGTGGTGCCGGGCGGCCGGCCAGGGGTTGCAGAAATTGATATACAGGCGGTCCACTTTTTCGCTGCCTGCGAAAAGCTCGGGCAGGCGCTCGATGTTGTAGGCGCACAGGGCCACGTTATCCGGCTGCTCGTCCCCATAAACCCCTTGTATGTTGCGCCGGCCCACCCCCAGGATGTCCAGGCTGATGTCGATGCCGATGTAATTGACGTCCCGGTGCCCGTGGGCGATGTCCGCCAGGAACACACATTTGCCGCAGCCTAAGTCCAAATGCAGGGGCTGCTCTTTGGCAAAGGCCTTTTGCCACGAGCCTTTCTGGGCCTTGGGGTCCGCAAGGTAATAGGGGCAGGCGGAAAGCTCCGGGCGGGCCCAATCTTTTTTTCGTATCCGCATAAATTCTCCTCTTTAAACCTATTTTTCGCGTATTTAAATTATAGCCCCAATGGGCTGGGAAATCAAGTAGAAAGGATTTGCTATGAGTAAAAAAGCGCTGGTTTTGGAAGGCGGCTCGCTGCGGTGTATGTTCTCCGCCGGAGCCGTGGATTTGATGATGGAAAAGGGCATTGCCTTTGACGGGCTGTTCGGCGTCTCGGCCGGGGCGCTGACCGGGGTCAACTACGTGTCAAACCAGCCGGGGCGCACGGCCGATGTCAACCTGAGCTTTGTAAACGACAAGCGCTATTTGGGCGTGCGGAACCTGGTGCTGCACCGGAGCCTGTTTAATTTCGACTTCCTGTTCGGCGAGGTCAGCGACACCCTCATCCCTTTGGACCGGGAAGCCTTTGCAAATTCCCCCTGCCGGTTCACGGCCATATCCACCAACTGCCAGACTGGCCAGCCCATGTTCAGCGAGAAAAGCGAAAGCCCCGACATTTACGCCGCCATACGCGCCAGCGCCAGCCTGCCCCTGATGGCCCCCATGGTGCAGGTGGACGGCGTCCCCTGCCTGGACGGGGGCGTGTCGCTTTCCATCCCCTACGAACGGGCGCTGGTAGAAGGATATGATAAAGTCGTAGTCATTACCACCCGGGAACACGGCTACCGCAAACCGCCGGTGTCGCGGCCTGCAGCCCGTGTGTACGCCCGGGTCTACCGGCGGTATCCGGAGCTGGTAAAAGCCCTGCTGCGCACCCCCCGGCGCTACGGGCAGGAGCTGGACAAGCTCGACCATCTGGAGGCCCAGGGGAAGGTGTTCGTCCTGCGGCCGCCAGTGCCGGTGACCGTCTCCCGTGCGGAAAAGGACACGGACAAGCTGCGGGCACTATACCAGCAGGGCATTGATACCTGCCAGAAGCACTGGGACGCCCTGGCCGCTTATTTGGATAGTTGACCCGCCCGGCGGGATGTGCTATAATACTAAGAAAATATTTTATTAAAGGATGTGGTGTTTCCTTTTATGGACAGTCACAGTACAACGATGATTTTGGTTTTAATGGCGCTGGTAGTGTTTTCCGGGTACTTTTCGGCTACGGAAACGGCATTTTCGTCCCTCAACCGCATACGCCTAAAGAGCATGGCTGCGGGCGGCAACAAGCGCGCCCAGCTGGCCTACACGCTTTCGGAGAATTATGACGAGCTGCTTTCGACGATCCTGGTGGGCAACAACATTGTCAACATTGCCTCCACCTCTATCGCGACGGTGCTGTTTGTTTTGGCTTTGGGCGACGCCGCCGGGCCCACGGCTTCCACGGTCGTGATGACCGTGGTGGTGCTCATCTTCGGCGAGGTCTGCCCCAAAAGCCTGGCGAAAGAGAACGCCGAGAGCTTCGCTATGTTCTCCGCGCCGTTTTTGCGGTGCCTGATGGTGGTCCTGAAGCCCATCAACTTCTTTTTCACCCAGCTGAAAAAATTGCTGGGCCGCATCTTCCGCACCAAGAACGCCTACTCCATGACCGACAGCGAGCTGCTGACCATCGTGGAGGAAGCCGAGCAGGGCGGCGGCATCGACGAGGACGAGGGCGCCATGCTGCGCAATGTCATCGAATTTGACGATATAGAGGCCATCGACATCATGACCCCCCGGGTGGACGTGGAGGCCGTGCCGGAGGACGCCAAAAAGGACGACGTGGCAAGGCGGTTCCGCTCCACGGGGTTCTCGCGGCTGCCGGTTTATCGGGAGACCATTGACAGCGTGGTGGGCGTGATACACGAGAAGGATTTTTACGGCTTCGTGTGGGATTCCGACCAGGAGATCGACAGCATCATCAAGCCCGCAGAGTTCATCCCGCCTTCCATGAAGGTATCGGCAGTGCTCAAGCTTTTGCAGCAGAGCAAGTCCCACATTGCGGTTATCGTCGATGAGTTCGGCGGCACCGAGGGCATCATCACCTTGGAGGACGTGCTGGAGGAGCTGGTGGGCGAAATCTGGGACGAGCATGACCGGGTAGTGCAGCAGGGCGTGCAGAAGCTCAAGGAGGGCGAGTACCGGGTGTTCTGCTCGGCGGATTTGGACGACCTGTTCGAGTTTTTCCACATCGACTGCGAAACCGAAGCCTCCACCATCAACGGCTGGATTTTGGAGAATCTGGACCGCATCCCCGCCGTGGGCGATGCCTTTACCTACCAAGGCATGACCTTCACGGTGGCGCGGGTGGACAGCAACCGCACGGAGGAAGTGCTGGTGCGGTGCCCGGTCCCGGCTGAATAACTTTACATAGATATCCAGGGCGCGGCCTCTCTTTTTCGTGCAGGGAAGGAGAGGACAGCGCCCCTTTTGTTGTGATAAAATAAAGGAAAACGAGGTGGTTCTTAATGGAATGGATCGACAAGCTCAACCAAGCAATGGAGTACCTGGAAGAAAATCTGGACAAGCCCATCGACTATGAACAGCTGGGGCGGATTGCCTGCTGCTCGGCCTATCATTTCCAGCGGATGTTCGCCTATATGGCCGGCGTCACGCTGGGGGAGTACGTGCGCCGGCGGAGGATGTCCCTGGCGGCGGTGGAGCTGCAAAACGGCGGCAAAATCGTCGACGTGGCAGGGAAATTCGGGTACGGCTCCCCTACCGCCTTCAACCGGGCGTTCCAATCGGTGCACGGCTGCCCTCCTTCCGCTGTGAAGAGCGAGGGCACTGCGGTTCGGTCTTTTCCGCGCATCTCGTTCAAAATCACCATAAAAGGAGCGGAAGAAATGCAGTACCGTATTGAGAAGCGGGATGCGTTCCAAATCGTGGGAACGTCCGTGGAGATTGAGAAGGATTTGGAGCGGAATTTCGAAGTTCTGCCTGCCAAATGGGCACAGGCCAGCCAGGACGGCACCCTGCAAAAGCTGCTGGGGTTGATGGACGGCCAGCCCATGGGCGTCCTGGGGGTGACGGCTACCGATTCGGAGCCATGGCGGTATTTTATCGCCGTGGCATCTACCCAGCCGCCGGACGGGTTTGAGTCCTATACAGTCCCCGCGTCAACCTGGGCGGTCTTCCCGGGGTCGGGCACGCACCAGTCCATACAAGAGCTGGAGCGGCGTGTGTTTACCGAGTGGCTGCCAACCTCCGGCTACGAATACGGCAGCGCACCGGACGTGGAAGTCTATCTGAACCCCGACCCGGAAAACGCGCAGTTTGAGGTATGGGTGCCCGTGGTGAAAAAATAACGAAAAAGGGCGGAAGGCGCGAAGCCTCCCGCTCTAATCTTTTATCTCAATGACTACTTCCATGCCGTCATACAGGAAATCCGCCGTGGAACTGAGCACGATGGGGTTCTCGTTAGACACCACCTCGTAAACAAACATATCGCCATCGGGCAGCTCCTGGTAAGCGAATACCGACAGCTGCTTCACCACATACCGCTGGCCCCAGGGGCCCTCTTGGCGCTCGACGGTATTTATCAGCATCCCGTCCGGGCCGGGCAGGAGACACTCTTTGGGCACGCGTCCCCTCTCCGACTGGATGAGCTCCACCCGGGGGAGGCTCGCCTGGTAGGCCGTCAGGCTGTAGGCGGTAGCCCCGACCACCACCAGCATATATACAACCGCCATGCATAAATAAACGATACGGGAGGTCTTCCACTTGCGCTCCGGCTTGACGGGCTCCGGCGCGGCGTGCCTGCCTTTTGCTTTCATGTGCGCCCCTCCTTACGACTTCACGCTGGACAGCGCGATGCCCTCCGTCAGGTAGTCCTGTCCCAAGAGGAACACCAGCAGCGCCGGAACCAGGTAGAACACGGAGACCGCGAAGAACATCCCCGGGTCGCCGGTGACTACGTTGCCCAGGTACACGGACAGCGGGTTTTCATACGTATTTTTGATGAACACAACGGCCTGGTCGACAATGTTCCAGTTGTCCGCAAACAGCAGCACCACCAGCGCGGCGATGACCGAGCTCAGATTGGGCCGCACGATGTACCAGTAGGTGCGCCAGGCCCCTGCCCCGTCCAAGGCGGCGGCCTCCATGCACTCTTTGGGGAAGTTTTTCAGCTGCTGGCGTATCAAAAACACGCCCAGCGGATGGAACAGCGCCGGCAGCAAAATCGCCAGGTAACTCTCGCGGATGTTCAGCCACCCTGCCACGATGAAGTTGGGCACCAGCAGGATTTGCGTGGGCATGAGCATCACGATGATATACATAAAAAAGATTGCTTCTTTGTATTTCCACTGCATATTTTCCAGCCCGTATGCAGCCAGCGGAGCCAACACGCACTGCCCCAAAAGCACGGGCAGAACCAACACCACGGAGTTCCAGAACATACGCAGGTAGCCAGGGCTTTCGAACAAAAGCTGCTTGTACTGATCCAGCGTGAACTCCTGGGGGAACAGCCCAAACCGCACAAAGTGGATGCCGTGGGAACTAAAATCCCCGGCGTTGGACTCCATGATCTCGGCCGAATAGCGGCTGACGATTTCATTGCCGCTCATAAAGGAATTGGCAAAGATAAACACAATCGGGAACACCGCCACAAACGCCGCTATGCCGATGAGGATATTGGGTAAAATGCGCTTTTTCTGCATATCCGTACCCCCTTACTGGTAAGCGTCGGTGACGCGTTTCTGGGCGTAAAATACGATGAGCAGGATAATCCCAATGACCAAGAATAAGATGTATGCAGCACTGGACAATTTCTGCATATTCAGCGACAAGAATTGGTTATTCATGTAATGCTGCAGCATATAAATGTCCGGGCTGGGATAAGCGCCATAAAGCATATAAACTTCTTTGAAAACCTTGAAGCTGTTGACAATCGACATCAACAATACAACAAACGTCGTGGGGCTTAAATAAATCCACGTCACATTGGTGAACTGCTTCCACTTGCCCGCGCCCTCCAAGGCCATCTGCTCATAGTAGGTTTTGGGAATCCAGTTGAGCCCCGACCAGAACAGCACAATGTTGTAGCTGACATTCTTCCACAGGAACACCGCCACCAGCACGCCCATGGCCCAGCCGTTCTGGGCAACCAGCTCGTGGCTGAAGCCCATCTGAATCAGGATTTTCTGAAGGAGCCCGTTGGAGTCGAACAGCACCTTCCAGAAATACACGATGGTGCCCGAGGGGACCACCAGCGGCAGGAGCATCAGCATGGTCGCCGGTACGCGGCCCTTCTTCATGCCTTGCAGGCACAGCGAAAGGAACAGCGACAGCGCCATGCTCAGCGGCACCGACAGGCCCACGAAAATCGTCGTATTCAGCGCGGCCGACTGGAACAGGGAATTGGTAAGGGTTTCCGAAAAATTCTTCAGGCCCACAAACTCCTGGGCGCCCATATTGTCGACCAGGGCATAATACAAGGAAAATAAAAATGGTATCGCATAGAACAGCAGTACCCCTAATAAGCTGGGCAGCAGAAACAGCCAATAGGCCTTTGTCTTTTTCATACCCGCATCCCCTCCTTTGCTGGCACTTTGGATAATTTTTTCAAACACTCTCCCTATTTTTATTATGATATCACAATATACACGCGGCTGTCAACCCTTTTTTCACCCGGCCCCTTCCAGCCACGCCGAAACCGCCTCCAAAAACGCGGGGCCGTACTTCTTCGCTTTCACCTCGCCTACGCCGGATACCAGCTGGAACTCCGCCAGGTTCGTGGGCTGCTTCAAGGCCATGTCGGCCAAAGTCGCATTGGAAAAGACGATATACGCCGGCACGTTTTCTTGGGCGGCCAGCTTCGCGCGCACGCCCCGCAGGGTTTCGAACAGGCCGCCCGCTGCCTCGTCCCGCTGCACATCGGCGTTCCGGGCGGGGGCCAGCTTCTCCATCTGCTCCGGCCGCAGGCGCGCATACTCGACCTTCTCCCCGTGGAACAGCACGCCCTTGGCCCTTGCCCCCAGCCGCAGGACCGAGTATTCTCCCCCCTGCTCCAGGTAGCCCTCCAGCGTCAAAAAGTCCACATAAGCCAGCAGCACGGCCCGGGGCACGTCCTGCATAATGCCGTAGGTGGACAGCTCGTCCAGGCCCCACTCCTTCATTTTCTGCCG
Source organism: uncultured Clostridia bacterium (assembly GCA_947652665.1). GTDB lineage: Bacteria > Bacillota > Clostridia > Oscillospirales > Acutalibacteraceae > Acutalibacter. The sequence continues at coordinate 22,196 of CANTDZ010000005.1, read as the reverse complement.
CTTGCTGCCCCGCAGCATATCCACAATGACCGAGCTGCCCATGCTGTTTTTGTACTTGCGCTCGACCCGCGCCACGCCCGACAGGATTTTCTGGGCCTCCACCGTGATGTCCCAGTGCTCTACCTCCCCCGAACAGCTGCCGCAGTTTTCACACCGGTTAGGCGCGTCCTGCCCAAAATACCGCAGCAGATACGCCCGCAGGCACCCAAAGGTTTTGCAATACTCCGTCATTTGGGACAGCCGCTTCAAATCCCGGGCGCGCACGGCTTCCCGTTCGTCGTCGCTCAGGGCCTCGTTCTCCATGGCGTTCAGAATCAGGAACTTCGCCGTCTGCACGTCCTTGGGCGAAAAGAGCAGCGCGCAGTGGGCCGGCTGCCCGTCGCGCCCGGCACGGCCGGCTTCCTGGTAATAGCTCTCCACGTTTTTGGGCATATTGTAGTGCACCACAAAGCTGACATTGGACTTGTCGATGCCCATGCCAAAGGCGTTGGTGGCCACCATGACCCGCACCCGGTCATACTCGAAATCCTCCTGGCTCTGGCGGCGCTCCTCGTCCTCCAGCCCCGCGTGGTACCGCGCCGCCGGGACGCCCTGGGCCCGCAGCCTGCCGCACACGTCTTCTACCGCTTTGCGGGTGGAGCAGTACACGATGCCGCTCTGACCCGGATGCTTGGTGAGGAAATCCAAGAGCCAGGCGTCCTTCTGCTTGGTATGTACCACCTCGAAAAACAGGTTGGGCCGGTCGAACCCCGTGGTCACCCGCAAGGGGTCTTTCAGCAGAAGCAGCTTCTCGATATCCGCCTTGACCTGGTCGGTAGCCGTGGCCGTGAACGCCCCCACCACCGGCCGCTTGGGCAAAGCCTCAATAAAGTCCGCAATCTGCAGATAGCTGGGCCGGAAATCCTGCCCCCACTGGGACACGCAGTGGGCCTCGTCCACCGCCACCAGGGGCAGCTCAATCTCCTTGGCCAGGCGCAGGAACTCCGGGGCCATCAAGCGTTCGGGGGCCACATACACGATCTTGCACGCGCCGATGCGCACCTGCTCTATGACCTCCTGCTGTTCGGGGAAGCTCTGGCTGGAATTGATGTAAGCCGCCGGTACCCCGCTGTGCACCAGCGCCGCCACCTGGTCCTTCATCAGGGAAATCAGCGGCGACACCACCACCGTGACCCCCCGCATCAGCATGGCCGGAAGCTGGTAGCACACCGACTTCCCCGCCCCCGTGGGCATGACCCCCAGCACGTCCCGCCCGGAAAGGAGGGCGTCTGCCAGGGGCTCCTGCCCCTCCCGGAACCCGTCGTGGCCGAAAAGGACCTTCAATAGCGTGAGCTTGTCCATTTAGATTTCCTCCCCTTCCCGGGCTAAAAAGCGCGCCAGCCCCGTGTACCGCCGGGTCTTGCGGTCGTTCTCAATCATGGCGGCTACGGTGGACTGCCGCCCCACCAAAATCAAAAGCTGCTTGGCGCGGGTGACCCCGGTATACAGCAGGTTCCGGTAGCGCAGCTGGCTGGGCGGGTCCAGCACCGGAATCACCACAGCGGTGAACTCGTTGCCCTGGCTTTTGTGGACGGTCACGGCGTAGGCAGGCTCCAGCTCGCTGGCAGCGTGCTCGAAATCGTAGAGCACCTCCTTGTCGTCCACCTGTACCCGGATGGCTCCCCCGGGCCGGTCGATTTCCGTGATGACCCCCATGTCCCCGTTGAACACGCCCTCGCCGGAGGTGCCGTCTTCCCGCACCCAGGGGAGGTTGTAGTCGTTTTTCACCTGCATGACCTTGTCGCCCAGGCGGAAAAGCTGGCCGTTGATTTTGGCCTCTGTCTTGCCCTTTTCCGGCGGGTTGATGGCCTCCCGCAGGAGCTTGTTGAGCTCCACGGTGCCCAGCTCCCCCTTGCGGCCGGGGCACAGCACCTGGATGTCGGAGACGCTGGAAAAGCCGTAGCTTTTGGGCAGGCGCTGGGCGCACAGAGACACGATGAGCTTTGCCGCCTCCGCCGGGTCTTCCCGGGGCATGAAGAAGAAATCGCTGTCCCGGCGGCGCAGGTCGGGCATCTGGCCCTCCACGATGCGGTGGGCGCTGAGGACAATCAGGCTTTCCATGGACTGCCGGAAAATCTCCTTGAGCTGCACCGTGGGGAACAGCCCCGAGGCAATCAAATCCCCCAGGACGTTCCCGGCCCCTACCGAGGGCAGCTGGTCGCTGTCGCCCACCAGGACCAGGCGGCAGGACAGCGGCAGCGCCCGCAAAAGGCTCTCGAAGACGTAGGCGTCCACCATAGAGAGCTCGTCCACCACCAGGCAGTCGCAGTCCAAGGGGTTGCGCTCGTTGCGGGTAAAGACGGGGTTGTCCTGGTCGTCCCAGTCCACCTGCAGCAGGCGGTGAATGGTTTTGGACTCCTCCCCGGTCAGTTCGCTCATGCGCTTGGCGGCTCGGCCCGTGGGGGCAGCCAGCAGCACCTTTTCCCCGGAAATTTTCAGGATGTGGATGATGGCGTTTAAGGTGGTGGTCTTGCCGGTGCCGGGGCCGCCGGTCAAAATGAGCACGCCCTTTTCCATGGCGGCCCGGATGGCTTCCTTCTGCTTCTCGGCGTAGCGGATACCCCGGCTGCGCTCAATGGTGGCGATTTGCAGCGCCGCCCCCTTCAGGGCCTGGGGGGGCATCCGCAGCATGGCTTTCATCCGGGCGGAGATGTATTCCTCCGAAAGATGCTGCTTTTCCAAAAAGATGAAATCCTTTTCGTCGAAGTTCTCGCAGCGGGTCACAAAACCCTGACAGAGGGTGTACACCGCGTCCTGGGCCAGCTCCAGCTCGACCCCCAGCATCTGCGCCGCCGCCGGGCAGAGCTTGTCCCAGGGCAGGCAGGTGTGGCCGTTGTCCAGGTTGTGCCGCAGCACGTACAGCACTCCCGCCTGCACCCGGCCCAGGTCGTCCCGGGGCTTCTCCATGGATTCGGCGATGCTGTCCGCAATGTCAAAGCTGATGCCGATGCCCTCGTCGCACAGGCGGTAGGGGTCCTCCTGGATGCAGGCCACGGAATCCGGCCCGTAAGCTTTCCACACCAGGACCGCTTCTTCCGGCCGCACCCCGTAGGCCCCCAGGTACGCCATGAGCTCCCGGATGCCGAACACCCGCTGCAGCTCGTCGCCAATGGCCTGTGCCTTCTCCCGGGTGATGCCCTTGATCTGCGTCAAGCGCTCCGGCTCCTGCTCGATGACCTCCAGGGCCTTCTCCCCGAACTCCTCCACAATGCGCCGGGCCGTGGCCGGGCCAATGCCCTTGACCGCCCCCGATGCCAGGTATTTCAGCATGGCCGCCGCCGTGGCCGGGCGCGCCCTCTCAAAGGTCTGCGCCTTGAACTGCTGCCCAAAGGACGGGTGGGTGTCCCAGGTGCCGTACACCTGCAGCTCCTCCCCCTCGCTGACAAAGGGGAACGCCCCCACTACCGTCACCCGTTCGTCCCCGGCGGCCATTTCCAGCACGGTATACTGGTTTTTGTCGTTGTGGTAGATCACGTGCTCTACCGTGCCGCTCAATTCCAAAAGCCCGTTTTCAGCCAAGCCTAAGCCCTCCTGTCCCTTTACTCTTCCCTTATATCATACACCAAATCTTCCTTTTTGCAAACCCTCAAATACGGGTATTGCAGCCGCAGGTACTGGCAGATGCGGGGAAGCTCCGGCTCCCCCTCCGGCAAAAGGCAGATGAGGCGGCACGAGGCCCCCATCCACCGGGCGCGCTCGGCGGCGGCGCGCACCAGGGCTTCGCAGTCCTCCGGGCCCGAGGGCGCCACCACCAGGCACAGCTTCTCCCCTTCTAAGGGGCGCGTGGCCCAAAAGACCACCAGCCTTGCCAGCTCCGCCGCCCCCAATATCATCAGGACGGCCCCCACGGCGCATAAAAACAGGTTCATGTACACACCCCCTTGTTTTATCTTATGCGGGGAGCCTGTTTTGCGTACATGAAAAGGGAGCGCCCATTTCGGCGCTCCCTCTGTGTTCAAAATTCCAATGGCACCTCGTACTCCTTGTCGATCAAGACAAAAGGCAAGTTGTACGCGTGGCAGGCTGACAGGCACTTGGCATTTTCATCAATCAACCATTGGGCCGTCAGGCCTTCGTCATACAAGCGCTGCTCCACATCGCTGGCATGGGCCTTGATATCCCGGAAATGCCTATGGATATAATCCTCGCTGAGAACCAGGCAGATATATTTTATATCCGTCCGATATTCGGGCGAAAAGCTTTCCTGCCAGTCAAAGGGGATGTAGCAGCCCTCAACCACCAAGTTCTGCTTGTTCTCGACAGCCGTCTTGATAATCTCCCGCACGATGGGCCACAGGTACCCGGTCAACTCCTCATCGTCCTCGGGGGTCAGGCTTGTCTGGCCGCTGCGGATGAGGCCCATTTTCAGCAAGTCCAGGGAGAGGGTCGGCCAGCCGTATTTCTCCAGGAGCTTCTGGGCCAGAACCGTCTTCCCCGTGTGGGACGCGCCCGTCACCAGGACGACCACTTATTTCACAGCCTCCAGCAGCGCGTCAATGCGGTCGGTGCGCTCCCAGGCGACGCCCAGGTCTTCCCGGCCCATGTGGCCGTAAGCGGCCAGCTGCTTGTAAATGGGGCGGCGCAAGTCCAGCTCTTTGATGATGGCGGTGGGCCGCAGGTCGAACACCTTGCGGACGGCTTCGCTCAACACCTCGTCCTCCACGGTGCCGGTGCCGAAGGTGTCCACCATAATGGACACGGGCCGGGCCACGCCGATGGCATAGGCCAGCTCTACCTCGCACTTCTTGGCAAGGCCTGCGGCCACGATGTTCTTGGCCACCCAGCGGGCCGCGTAGGCAGCGGAACGGTCGACCTTGGTGGGGTCTTTGCCGGAGAACGCGCCGCCCCCGTGGCGTCCGTAGCCGCCGTAGGTGTCCACAATGATCTTGCGCCCGGTAAGGCCGCTGTCGCCCACGGGGCCGCCAATGACGAACCGCCCGGTGGGGTTGATGTAGATGCGGGTCTGCTGGTCTACGAGCCCGGCAGGCACAATGGGCTTAATCACATATTTGATCAGGTCTTTTTTCAGCTTCTCCAGCTTGACGCCCTCGTCGTGCTGGGTGGAAATGACAATGGCTTCAATGCGCTTGACCTCGTCCCCGTCGTACTCCACGGTGACCTGGGTCTTGCCGTCCGGGCGCAGGTACTTGAGGGTGCCGTCCTTGCGGATGTCGGCCAGCTGCTTTGCGAGCTTGTGGGCCAGCGAAATGGCCAGGGGCATATACTCCGGCGTCTCGTCGCAGGCGTAGCCGAACATCATGCCCTGGTCCCCCGCGCCAATCAGGCTGTTCTCGTCGGTCTCGCCGTTCTTGGCCTCCAGGGATTCGTTTACGCCCATGGCAATGTCCGGCGACTGGGCGTCGATGGAGGTCATCACGCCGCAGGTGTTGCCGTCAAAGCCGCAGGCCGGGTCGTCGTAGCCGATGCCCTTGACCACCTCCCGCACCACAGCGGGGATGTCCACATAGCACGTGGTGGCGATCTCCCCCATCACGTGGATCATGCCGGTAGTCGCAGTGGTCTCACAGGCCACATGGGCCTCCGGGTCTTTCTCCATAATGGCGTCCAGCACCGCGTCGGAAATTTGGTCGCACACCTTGTCGGGATGCCCCTCGGTCACAGATTCGGAAGTAAACAGCTTCATGATTTTTTCCCCTTTCAAAAAAGAATAATGTCGCCTTTTGACCCCGAATCAAGAAAAGGGCGCCTCGAAAAACGAGGGCCCTTCTACCGCCTCATCTTTCGGTTTTCACCGCAGGAATTGGCACCTTGCAGCTTGCGCCACAGGTTGCCGGGCATCACAGGGCCTGTCCCTCCGCCTCTCTTGATAAGGATCTATTCAGCTTTTCAATTATTATAGCACGGGCCATTCCCCTTGTCAACAGGAAATGTGGTCACTGTGGGTCACCGTAAAATAGGCCCTTTTAGAAAAATAAAATTCTATAAAGGGCACTATTTAGGGTGACCCACACTGACCCACACTTAAAAATAATTCCCTGTCAGAGCCATCAGCTCCCCAAACACAGCCGGGCTCCCCGCTACCACGGGCCCGGGCTGGTCATAGCGCAGATCGTTTAGCTGTGCGCCTGCCTCCCGCAAAAGGACGGAAGCCGCGCAGAAGTCCCAGGGGGACAGGATGGATTCGAAGAAACCGTCACAGCGGCCAGCGGCTACAAAGCACAAATCCAGGGCCGCCGAACCCGAACGGCGCACGTCCCCGCAATGGAGGAACACATCCTTGATGGCGGCAAAGGTGGCATCCGCGCGCTCCCGGTAATAGGGCGACGTGCCAAAGACCACCACCGCGTTTTCCATGGGCACCTCCGCCGCATGGATGGGCTGGCCGTCCAGGAAGGCTCCCCCGCCCTTTACAGCCGTGAAAAGCTCGCCAGACCACACGTCCAGCACCAGGCCCATGACCCCCTCGCCATCCTTCACAAGCCCCACGGAAATGGCGCAGGGGCGGTACCCCCGCATGAAATTCGTGGTGCCGTCAATGGGGTCGATGATCCAGTTAAAGCCGGGCTCCAGCCGGTTTTGGGCCTGCTCCTCCGCAAAGAAGTGCGCCCCCGGCAGCAGCGGCCCCAGCCGCTCCAGCAGGAATTTCTGGGATGCCAGGTCGGCTTCGGTGACGAAATTGGCGTGGCCCTCCTTCGAGTAGACCTGGGGGTGGTTGAGCCCCCGCACCAGCTCCCCGGCCTCCCGCACGATGGCGGCGGCCTCTTTCAGAAGCGCTTCAAGCTCCATGATGCTTCTCCTTCCATGCCTTGATCTTGTCCAGCCGCTCCTTCACCCGGCCCTCCAGGCCCTGGGTGGTGGGCGTGTAATATTCCCGCCCCAAAAGCGAGTCGGGCAGGCACTGCATATTGGTCAGCTTTTCCTCGCTGTCGTGGGCATACTGGTAGCCCTCGCCGTAATGCAAATCCTTCATCAGACGGGTGGGCGCGTTGCGTATGACCAGCGGCACGGGTTCGGCCAGCATTTTCATGGCGTCCTTTTTGGCCGTCTCGTAGGCCTTGTACAGGGCGTTGGACTTGGGCGCTACCGACAAATACACCACGGCCTGGGTGAGGTTCACGGTGCACTCGGGCATCCCGATAAAGTGGCTGGCCTGGTATGCCGCCGTGCACAGCTCCAGGGCACGGGGATCGGCCAGGCCCACGTCCTCGCTGGCAAAGCGGATGAGCCGCCGGGCCACGTACAGGGGGTCTTCCCCGGACTCCAGCATCCGGGCCAGCCAGTAGACGGCGGCGTCGGGGTCGGAGTTGCGCATGGACTTGTGCAGGGCCGAAATGAGGTTGTAGTGCTCCTCGCCGTTCTTGTCGTAGAGCAGGGAGCGGCGGTTGACGCACTGCTCCAAAATCTCCTCGGTCACGGTGACCTTCTTGCCCTCCCGTGGGGCATTGAGCACCACCATTTCCAGGGTACCCAGGGCGGTACGGGCGTCGCCGTTGGAGAAGTTCGCGATGGCCTCCAGCATATCGCCGGTGATGGCCACGTCCTCCTCCCCAAAGCCCCGGGGGTCTTTCAGGGCGCGCCGGAGCAAGGCCACCAAATCCCCCGTGGACAGCGCCTGCAGCACGAACACCCGGCACCGGGACAGCAAAGCCGCGTTGACCTCAAAGGAGGGGTTCTCGGTAGTGGCCCCAATGAGCACGATGCTGCCGCGCTCCACAAAGGGCAGGAAGGCGTCCTGCTGGGCCTTGTTGAAGCGGTGGATTTCGTCCACAAAAAGCAGGGTGCGCTCGCCCAAAAGGCGGCTGCGCTCGGCGTCGGCCATGACCTCTTTGATCTCCTTGATGCCGCTGGTGACCGCGCTGAAGTTGATGAAATTCGACTGGGTGCGCCCGGCAATAATCCGGGCCAGGGTGGTCTTGCCCACCCCCGGCGGGCCCCAGAAGATCATGGACTGTACCCGGTCTTCCTCAATGAGCTGGCGCAGCAGCTTCCCCTCCCCTAAGAGGTGCTGCTGGCCGCTGAACTCCGCAAGGGTCTGGGGACGCAGGCGGGTGGCCAGGGGGGTGTCCATGGGGTTTTGCTGGAAGAAGGTCTGCTGTGTCATAAGCGGGCTCCTTCCAGCAGGGAGCCGATAATCGGTACAAGGCCCCTAAGGTCGGCAACCGTATAGGCAGGCAAAACGCTCTGGGATGCTGCCCCTTTCCGGTTGACCCAGCAGCCGGGGATGCCCACGGCTTGGGGCCCTGCCACGTCATTTAAGAGGGAATCGCCCACAAAAAGGGCTTCTTGCGGCTGGATACCCAGCTCACGCAGGATGGACTTGTAAAACGCCGGGGCGGGCTTATAGCAGCGCAGGCCCTCGGATGTATAGATTTTCCCTATTTCCAACCCGCTCCGGGCCAAATCACGGCGCAGGGGCTCATCGTCCGTAATGGAGCCGATGCACAACGGCACCCTGTCTTGCAGCGCTTCCAGCACATCCTTTGTTTCTGGGTAAGGGGTGCGGGTGCCCAGCGTTGCCAGCATGATTTCCACATCTCCGTCCGCATCCCCGGCAATGCCGTATTCCTGGTAAAGCCTGTGCAAGTCTAAATGGTAGATGGCCTCTTCATTGCGGAAGGGCCCCGGCTTGTCCATATGCTGGCGGTGCAGCTCTTTCCAGCGGGCATAGAAGGCTTTGGGCTCAATATCCGTCCGCCCGCATTTTTGCAGTATCTCCGCAGCGGCATCCACCGAGCCCGTACCCGTGCAGAGCAGTGTGCCGTAAACATCGAATATAACAGCTTGCAGCATGGTTTCCCCTCCCCTTTTTGGTTTATCATCATGTACAGCAGGTGGGGAACTTGAACCCATAGATATTTTTCGTGTAGTTGGGGCTGGTGTTGTAGCCGTCCAGGTAGTTGGCGAAGAAGAACACTTTCAGCTCCGACAGCCTCCGGCGCAAAAGCCCCACATAATGGGTGCCGCTGGCGGTGTGCCATTGCAGGAAGTTGTAAGCCAGCACGGTGGAATCGGCATAGCTCAGGTCGCGGACAGGGTTCGAAAGGTTCAGCCGGACATACCCGGCAGGCATCCAGCCGCTGGTGCCGTTGTAGCTCACCTTGTACCAGACCTCCTGCTTGGTGGAGTTGGACGTACGCGTATAGCCCGACACCGTGACGGTGGCACCGTTGGGCACCGTGGCATAGATCTCGCTGTAGAGGTCGGCGGCGGCGTAAATGGGCGCGCTGCCCACGTTCAGGAAGCCTGTGCGGGGATTCGTGGCCATATCCGACGGCGGCACCACCGCGTTGAGCATGATGGCAAAGGTATAGTATTTATCCGCGTCCAGCATGGCGGGGCCCAGGTTCAGGGTGAAGCCCATGAGGCCGTCAAAGTTTGCCTGGCTCATGCGGATGCCGTTTTTGCTGCGGAAATTGTTGACAGCCTTATCAAAGCCGCCCGTCTCCGTCCGCCAGATGAGCAGGCCGTAGGATTCCTCCCGGGTCAGGTTGTTATAGAAGGTGGTGTTGGGGTACATGACGCAGCCGTGGCCCACGGTGGGATTCTTGGTGGCCAGGGTGTCGTCCTCGATTTCCTGGCGGAAGCCCTCCAGGTTGGCGATGAGCTTATAGCCCTCGCTGCTCATGCGGCGGGTGGCGTTGGACATGGTCGTGGGGCTCTCGTTGGACACCTGCACCACGAACTCCTTGTAGTCGCTGGAATAATTGCCGCTGGCATCGGCGGAATAGGCGCGCACGGTGTAGTCGCCCACGCTGGCAAAGGAAACCGCTGCCCTAAATATGCGGACGTTGTTGTCCGGCAGGCCCATTTGGGATGTGGCCGTTTTGGACTCGAACTCCGTGGAGGTATACTTTCCGGTAGCCGGGCCGTCGGCAATCTCAAAGCGCACAGCAGAACGGTCGGTGCCGGTGATGGCTACCAAGTTGAAGCTGGTGCCGGGCGCCACGGGGGTGGTGTCCGAGTAAGCAAAGCGCACGGGCTCGCCGGCCAAAACGGTCACGGTAGAGGACACCGAAACCGTCCCGGACTGGTTGGAGAAGGTCAGGGTGGCGGTGCCGGGGCTCTTGCCATAGACCATGGCCCCCTGCTCACTGCCGTTATAAGGGACCGTATAGCCCACGGTGGCCACGTCGGGGTTGCTGCTTGTCCAGACCATGCCGCTGGTGCCAAACGTCGAGCTGGCATCCAGGCGGAAGGTCTGATACTGATGGAGGCTGAAATTGCCCGAGGACAAGGTCAGGCCGCCGTTAGAAACCGGGTTGTGGGTAGTGCTCGTATTGCCATTGCCACTAGAGGAACCCGTATTTTTCTCTATGTAGTCCGAGTGGACATAGCCCAGCGTCCCCGAGCTCAGCTTTATCCGCACCCAGGGCCATTCGCTGGTGTCGGTGACCGTAAGCAGAGTGCCCCGTGCCACCGTCGTAATCTTCTTGCCGGACGTGCTGGGGGTCTCGCGCACGTTCAGGCCGTCGTCGGCGGTAACGCGCACAGTATCGCCCTTTTTGATGGGATGGGTATCGTCCTCCGGGTCGCTGGGTCCGGGAGGGTCTGGGTCCATGGGGGTCACGGGCTTGGCGGCCTCGGCGATCTCCAAATAGGCCCAATGGCTGCTGGGCACGTCGTAGAACTTCTGCTCGGCGCGATCCTTGGCGAAATCGTCATCCCGGCGGCCCAAGGCCGAGTTCATGATCTTCACGGCCTGGCACCGGGTAATGGGGTCTTCCGGCCCGAAGGTGCCGTCCGGGTAGCCGTCCAGCCAGCCTTTCTGCACGGCCGAGGCAATGTAGGGATAGGCCCAGTGGTCTTCCTCCACGTCCGGGAAGTCCACGCTGCCGCTTTCCAGGCCGAAGCAGTTGGAAAGGGCCGTGACGAATTCCGCCCGGGTGATGGACGCCGAGGGCGCAAAAGTGCCGTCCCCCTTGCCCTTGAAGGCCCCGGCAGCGGCCACGCTGTTGATGGCCGGGCCCCACCAGCTGTCAAAGCCCACGTCGGGGAACTGGGACTGGGACACCGGAGGCTTGGCGGCCAGGAGATTGTACATCATGTAGGCCACTTCGCCGCGCATCATGTTGTTATCCGGCTTAAAGAGCGCGCCGTCATAGCCGGACAGGTATGTATCGTGCCCGCCTGTCACCAGCAGGGGCAGGGCGTCCACGGGGGTGTTGTCTTCGGGAATGTCCTCCTGGGGAGGCTCTTCCCCGGGGTCAGCCTCTTCTTCCTCCGGCTGAGGGAAGGCATACTCCTCGGGGGCGTCCATGCCCTCCAGCAGGGAGGCCACGGCGGGGGCGTCTGCCGCCAAAACCGGCAGTGCCGGTACCGCCAGCAGCATCACCAGCAGCAACAGCAAGACCCGTTTTCCAGTTTTCTTTATACGCTTTTTCACTTTGTTCCTCCATATATAATGTCAGTAAGGAAATTTTTTGTACCTACATTATATACGAAACATTACAAAAATGCAACAATTTCGAAGGTCTTTTGTAAGATTTTCCTGGGTTTTCCCGTGAATTTTGCTTATTTTTTGCGCACGAAGGCCTTCTTTGGCATATTGCAGATGGGACACGTCCAATCCCCCGGCAGCTCTTCAAAGCCGAAATTGGGGTCTGAGTACACGTAGCCGCACACCGAACACACGAAGCTCTCCCCGCTTTTGCGGTCGAAAGCCTGGGCGGGCGGCAGGTAGCCGGGAGCCTTTTTGGGGGCAAAGCCGCCCAGCTCCTTGACATAGTAGTCGTAGGTCATGGGGACGCCTTCGGCTTCATCGCTTCCGGCCACAATCTCGGCTATGAACAACTTCTGGTTCCCGGCGGGCAGCACGTCCTTGACCCGGCATAAAAACCAGCAGCACGTTTCTTCCTTGATGACGGGCACGCCCTCATGCAGCACCCGGTGGCGGATGTTCTCCAGCTTATTCGTCCCCCGTCCGGACAGGTAGCCCAGCGCGCCGATGACAGCCGCCGGGGTCCGCTGGGACAGCACCGAGATGCTGAAAATGCCCGTAGATTCCACGCACTCGCAGCTGAAGCTGTCCTGGTTGAGGCTCAGGGCCACCAGGGGCGCGGCGGACGGGGTCGCTTTCGTAATCTGCATCAGAGAGCTTACGATGCACGCGTTGGTCCTCGTGCCGTCCTGTACGCCAATCGCGTACATCCCATAAGATAGATTTCCCAATACCATCGGTTTCATATTGCGGTACCTCCATTTTCCCAAAATGTCCTACTAAATTATTACGCACGGCAGCCGGGGTTATGCCCGTTTGCCTTTTATCTTGTCCCAGTACGCCTTGAAGCTTTGCTCATTTTTATTATCGCCGTATTCATAATATTTCGCATTTTTCAGCGCGTCCGGCAGGTATTGCTGGGGAAGCCAGTGGCAGGGCGCGTCGTGGGGGTATTGGTAGAACTGCCCCTTCCGGGCGACCTCCGCGCTGTCGTAATGCTTGTTCTGCAGGTGCCGGGGGATGGCCCCTGTGTGCCCCGCCTTCACGTCGGCCAGGGCCGCGGCGTAGGCGGTGTGGGCCGAATTGGACTTGGGAGCCGTGCTGACCAGCACCACGGCGTCCGATAGGGGCAGGGCGGCTTCGGGCAGGCCCACCATCATGGCGGCATCTACGGACGCTTTTACGATGGGGATAATCTGGGGCCAGGCCAGGCCCACGTCCTCGCAGGCGGTGACCATCAGGCGGCGGCACACCGAAGGCAGGTCGCCGGCCTCCAGAAGCCGGGCCAGGTAGTGCAGGGCCGCGTCGGGGTCAGAGCCGCGCATGGACTTTTGGAACGCCGAGATGATGTCGTAATGCTCGTCCCCGGCGCGGTCGTAGCGCAGGGCGCTCTTTTGGGTGAGCTCCCGGGCGCTCTCCAGGGTCACGGTGAGAAGGGGGCCGTCGGTGGAGCAGGCTAAGGTGCACAGCTCGGCGGCGTTCATGGCCTTGCGGACGTCGCCCCCGCAGGCAAAGGAGATGTGGCGGCACACGCCCTCCTCCAGCTCGATGGGCTGGCCGCACTCGTCGGACAGGATGCGGAAGGCGCGTTCCACGGCTTTCTCGATTTCCTCCCGCTCCACGGGCTTGAATTCGAAGACGGTGGAGCGGCTTAAGATGGCGTTATATACGTAAAAATAGGGGTTTTCCGTTGTGGAAGCAATCAGCGTGACGCTGCCGTTTTCGATACATTCCAAGAGGGTTTGCTGCTGCTTCTTATTAAAGTACTGAATCTCGTCCAGGTAAAGGAGCACGCCGTTGAGGCCCTCGAAGGTGTTGGTGCTCTGCACGGCGTCCTTGATGTCGGCGGTGGAGGCCGTGGTGCCGTTGAGCTTTACCAGGTGGCGGTCTGTATTTTTCGCGATGATGGAGGCCACGGTGGTCTTGCCCACGCCCGAAGGCCCGTAAAAGACCATGTTTGGCACCTGGCCGGATTCGATGATCCTCCTCAGGGCCTTGCCTGGGGCCAACAGGTGCTTCTGCCCTACCACCTCATCCAGTGCGGCCGGGCGTATCCGATCTGCCAGGGGCGAACCCACGCGCATCCCTCCCATCCAACTTTTTGTTGCCGTTACTTTAACAGTATACCACATATTGACAGAAAATGCAAAACATTCGTTTGCGATTCCGGCAAAATTTTTTGATGTTGATTTTTGCCAGGCAGTGTGCTAGAATAGCGGCAATGCGGCATTGTCCGCCAAAAATTGCAAAGCAAGGAGAACCCTTATGAGCCACCCCATCCCTAGACCCGAACACCCGCGCCCCCAGTTTTTCCGGGAAAATTGGCGCACGCTTAACGGCACCTGGCAGTTTGATTTCGACTACAGCGATTCGAAAAAAGCCCAGGGCTGGGCCGAAAAAGACAGCCTGCCCCTTTCCATCACCGTGCCCTTCTGCCCGGAAAGCTCCCTTTCGGGCATCGGCATGACCGATTTCGTCGACGCCGTGTGGTACCGCCGGGAAATCGAACTGAGCCCGGAAGAGCTGCAGGGCCACGTACTGCTGCACTTCGGCGCGGTGGATTACCACTGCGAGGTCTTTGTAAACAGCCAGCCCGTGGGCTCCCACGACGGCGGCTACACCTCTTTTACCGTGGATATCACAAAGGCCGCGCGTCCCGGCGTGAACAGCGTCACCGTTTACGCCGCCGACCACCTGCGCACGGGCAAGCAGCCTTCCGGCAAGCAGTGCCACGAGTTTGCCTCTTTCGGCTGCTTCTATACCCGCACCACGGGCATTTGGCAGAGCGTTTGGCTGGAAATTGTGCCGGACACCTACCTTTGCCAGCTGGAGACGATCCCGGACCCCGACAACGGAAGCGCCCATCTGCGGGTGTTTACGAACGCTCCGGCTTCGGGATTGAAAATTACCGCCAAAGCCACCCTGGACGGCAAGGCTGTGGGCGAAGCTTCCGCTGCCTGCACAGGCACCTGCACGGCGCTCACTCTGCCTGTCCGCGAAACCGCCCTTTGGGAGCTGGGCGCCCCGAATCTTTACGATTTAGCCCTCACCCTGGAAACAAACGACGGCCAGGTTCTGGACACGGTGTCCTCTTACTTCGGCCTGCGCAAAATCGAGCTGAAAGACGGCGCGATCCTCTTGAACGGCAAGCCGGTCTTCCAGCGGCTGGTGCTGGATCAGGGCTTCTACCCCGACGGCATCTACACGGCCCCCACCGACGAGGCCTTGAAAAAGGACATCGAGCTTTCTATGGCCATGGGCTTTAACGGCGCTCGGCTGCATGAGAAGGTCTTTGAAGAGAGGTTCCTTTACTGGGCTGACAAGCTGGGGTATCTGGTGTGGGGCGAGTTCCCCAACTGGGGCCTCAACATCTCCGAGGCCGACGCCCTGTGCACGGTGCTCCCCCAGTGGCTGGAGGAGGTCAAGCGCGACTTCAACCACCCGGCGCTGGTGGGCTGGTGTCCCTTCAACGAGACTTGGGACTATAACGGCCACCCGCAGAATGACCGCGTCCTGTCGGGCATCTACTACGCTACGAAAGCCGCCGACCCCACCCGGCCGGTTATCGACACCAGCGGCAACTTCCACGTTGTCACCGATATTTACGACGTGCACGACTACGAGCAGGACCCCGAGGTTTTCTACAAGCGCTACGCAGGCAGCGCCGAACCTTTTGAGAATTACCCCCAGCGCCAACAGTATGGCGGACAGCCCTATTTTGTCAGCGAATACGGCGGCACTTGGTGGAACGCCGAAGAAGCGGAGACCCAGCGCGTCCGCATGGAAAACGGCGAAGGCGGCCTGACCGGCTGGGGCTATGGCCAGCGTCCCCTCACCGAAGAGGAAGTGGGCACGCGCATTGCAGGCCTGACCAAGGCCCTGCTGGACGACCCCAAAATGTGCGCGTACTGCTACACCCAGCTCACCGACGTGGAGCAGGAGCAGAACGGCCTCTACACCTACGACCGCAAGCCGAAGTTCTCGGAGGGCGTGTATAAGGTGATTCGGGACGGGTTCGCGGCCCCGGCAGCTATTGAGAAAAAATAATCGGACATAAAGAATCCCCCGGTACACCGATGTGCGCCGGGGGTTCGTTTTTATAGTAATGGTGCGCGGTCAAGGGGCGTCAGGCCCCTTGCAGGGTGCAGGGGCAGAGCCCCTGCCCGCCGGAGGCCTTACTCTTGTGGGCAGACCACCACTTTAATGGACTCGCTGCCCATCTGCTCGGCAATGGCTTCGGCCATTTGGGCGAGGGGGAAGCGGTGGGTGATGATCGGCTCAAAGTTGAGCTTGCCGGCGTTTAAGAGCTGTACGGCGCGGCCGTGGGTGTCGGGGTTGACGAAGGAGCCTTTGATGGTCAGTTCCTTCTTGTACACGTCGAACAGCGGCAGCGGGAACGAGGCGTCTACCTTGGGCACGCTGAAGAGCACGAGGGTCGCGCCTTTCTTCGCAAAGTCAAAGGCGCTCTGGACGGCCGGGTTGTTGCCGACGCACTCGATGACCACGTTGGCCGCGCATTTCATGGACGCGCGCTGCTGGGGGTCGGTGGGATCGATGGCCAGGTCGGCTCCTAACTGGAGAGCGGCCTGGCGGCGCTTCTCGTTGGGTTCGCTGACCACCAGCTTGGCCGCGCCCGAGAGCTTTGCCAGCTGCATCATAATCAGGCCAATGGCCCCGCCGCCTATGACACACACCGTGTCGCCGGGGCGGATGCCTGCCAGGTCGATGCCGTGGAGACAGCAGGCTACGGGTTCGGCCATAGCGCCCCACTCGTAGGGCAGGTCGGCGGACAGCTTGAATGCCTGCTCTACAGGCACCACGCTGTACTGGGCAAAGCCGCCGTCGCGGGTGACGCCGATGGCCTGCATGGTCTCGCAAAGCTGCTTTTTGCCGTTACGGCAATACTCGCAGGCACCGCAGTAGATGTTGGGGTCTACGGTCACGTGGTCGCCGGGCTGCAGGGCGGTGACGCCCTCCCCTACCTCAACGACTTCGCCTGCGTACTCGTGGCCCAGCACTACGGGCGGGGTCACGTCGGCAGAACCGGGTTCGCCGTGATAAATATGCACGTCCGTGCCGCAGACGCCGCAGGCCATGTTCTTGATGACCACCTCGCCGGGGCCCGCTGTGGGGATGGGGCACTCGCGCACTTCAAATGTTTTATTGCCTAAGAAATAGGATGCTTTCATAGATATCCTCCCGGCTTACTTCTTCATCATCCCAATGGCCGAGGTGATGGTCTTCTCGTAAGCTTCCTTGCCGTATTTGTCCACGTCGGCCTTGTTCTTCTCGCCGTGGGTCAGGCAGCCAGCGCCGCCAATGCACCCGCCGACGCAGGCCATGCCCTCAATGAAGTTGCCGGGCAGCAGGCCCTTGGAGGCTTTCAGCAGCGCCACGCGGCAGGCTTCAATACCGTCGCAGGGAACCGCTTTCAGGTCGAACTCGATCTCCTGCTCCTTCAGGCCCTGGGCCACGGCGTCGCTCAAGCCGCCGCTGCGGGCAAAGATGCGCCCGTAGTAGGAGGCGTTGTCCAGCACGTCCTCGGGCAGGGACTTGAGGTCGATGTCCCGGCTGTCAAACAGCGCTTGCAGTTCTTCGAAGGTGATGGTCGAGTCGATGATATCCTTGAGGCCTTCCTTCTGGAACTCCATCTTTTTGGCCGTGCAGGGGCCCATGAACACGATCTTCGCCGTGGGGTCGGTCTCCTTGATGTACTGGGCGATGGTCGCCGCCGGGGACAGGTTGTGGGAAACGTGCTCCTTCATCTGGGGGAAAGCCTTCTCCACATAGTCCACGAAGGCGGGGCAGCAGGAGCTGGTCAGGAAGCCCTTCTCCGAGAGCTCCTTGGACTCGGCATACGCTACCATGTCCGCGCCCAGGGCCGCCTCGACCACGGTAAAGAAGCCCAGCTCTTTGATGCCGGAGATCACCTGGCCCAGCTTCGCATAGCTGAACTGGCTGGAAATGGACGGCGCGATAACCGCGTAAAGCTTATAATTTTCGTTGTTATTGCTCTCCTTGATGAGCTTGACTACGTCCAGGATAAAGGACTTGTCGACAATGGCACCGAAGGGGCACATGTAGGCGCAGGCGCCGCAAGAGATGCACTTGTCGTTGTCAATAGCCGCCTCGCCGCCTTCGGCCATGCTGATGGCCTTGACCTTGCAGGCTTTCTCGCAGGGGCGCTTCTCGTTGACAATGGCGCTGTAGGGGCAGACCTGGGCGCAGCGGCCGCAGTCCACACACTTGGTCTTGTCGATGTGGGCCTTCTGGTGCTCGTCAAAGCTGATGGCGCCCCGGGGGCACACGTCGGCGCAGCGGTGGGCCAAGCACCCGCGGCAGGCGCTGCCTACGTTGTAGCCGCTCTTGGAACATTCATCGCAGGCAATGTCAATGACCTCGATGACGTTGGGGTTCTCTTTGTTGCCGCCCATGGCCAGCCGGATGCGCTCCTCCACAATGGCGCGCTCCTTGTAGATGCAGCAGCGCATGGTGGGCTTATCCTTGACGATGAGCTTAGGGATTTCCGTATAGGTGGCAAGCAGCCGGTCTTCAAAGGCGCACCGGGCTACCTCCCGCAGTACTTTATATTTTATGTACTGCACTTTCGTGTCAAATTTCCATTCCTGTTGTCCGGGAATTGGCATATTTCATTTCTCCTTAAATTTAGAAATAGCTGACCTTGATGCGCTTGCCCATGCTCTTCAGGCACTCGCTCAGCTCCTCGACCAGCCGCATCTTGATGTTGAAGCTGATGGGCAGGTTGGGGTTCTGGTGGGCGGGGTTCACGGCGCGGCCGACGAAGAAGTTGATATCCGTGGCCTCCTCAAAGAGCATCCGGGCAATGAGCGACGCGCCGTCCCGCTTGTAGCCCCACTCGCTGTAGGACTCGTTGTCCTGGAGGAAGTCCTTGGCGTAGTCCACCACCTTGCTGATGGTGATGACGCCCTCGGTGACCAAATCCACGCCCTCGATTTTCGCAATAGGCGGAATCTCCGGGTCCAAATAGTCCAGGTCGGCGATCATGGGCTTTTTCAGGTACTCCGACGTAATCGTCGAAGTAGTGCCGCCGCAGACAATGTGCTTGCCCTCCTTGGAATGGAACAGGGCCTGCATCTTGTTTACGTCCTTGCGGTCGGAGGGCGGGCCGATCATCAGGTTCACTTGCTGGCGGTTGCGTATTTTCACGCAGCAGCAGGTGGTGTCGTCGCCCGGGTGGCCGCCATAGAGATGGTTGCATTCCTCCACCAGCAGGGTGCTGTAGGTCTTGGCCGTGTAGGACGGGTCGTACATCATCTCCAGGAACTTGATGATCTCCGGCCGCTGCCAGCCAAAGTTCAAATCCATCCCCACCCCGGCGTGGATGGTGCCGTCGCTCATGGTAAAGAGGAAGTCGTTCTCCTGGAGCTTGATGCGGGAGCGGTAGATCATCTTGCCCTCGATCTCGTTGCCGGTCTTGGGGATTTCCACAAACTTGCCGTCGCGCAGAAGGATCAGCAGGGGGTTGTCATACTGGATGATTTCCGCTTCCTCGTTTTCAATGATGTGGATAATGGTGAACGTGGAATAGGCCACCTGCCGCACCGCGCACACGGGCAGGGTCGAGGCAATGGTCGACACGCAGTCCTCAATGGACATATTCGCCGCCATCATGGTTGAAATGATCTTCGAGGTCAAAGACGACAGGATGTTGGCCTTTACGCCGCTGCCCATGCCGTCGGCCAGCACAACCACGGTGGAGTTTTCGCCCTGCTCCACGATCTCCACCCGATCGCCGCAAAGCTGCTCGCCCCACTTGTTGATGCTGGTATATCCGATATCGCTACATAAATTATTCATCTTTCAACGAATCCTTTAGCTTAGTAAGCGCGATCTTGGTCTCGGCAGTGGTCTCGCCCAGCAGGGACGCGATCTCCTGCACCACGCGCATTTGCTTCTCAATGACCTGGTCGGTCACTTCGATGGTGGAGTGGCTGATTTCTTCCTTGCGCTGGCGCTGGCGCTCCTCGTCGGTCACGTCGCGCATGATGCACATGATGATGCGGTAGCTCTTGTCGTAAATGACGCTCTGCTCCACATAGCGCTTGTACTCGGCCAAATAGACCTTCTCATCCCGCACGGCCTGGCCGGACTGCATGACATCCAGGAACACCTTGGGGTCCAGGATGCGGATGACCTGGTCGCCCAGCACGTCGGAAGCGTAGCGGATGTTCATAATATGGCACGCCGCGGCGTTGATCTGCTGGACCTCCAGCTGCTCGTTCAAAACGATGATGCCGTTGGGCGTATTGTTGATGATGGTGTCGGAGAAGGACTCGGCCTTTTCCTTCAAATACGGCAGGCACATGTTGATGTTGGCCTTGCCCAGGTACACGGCCACGGCCTTCTCGCGGCAGGTGCTGTAGCCGCAGGCGCCGCAGTTGAGCTCCTGCTCGGGGGTGTTCTTGCCCATCTTGCGCAGGATTTCCTCGATGTCCGACTGACCGGGCATGCTGCGGTGCAGGCCAATAAACTTGTGGTCCTTGATGAGGTCCTTTTCCTCGGGCTGGGCCACGGTGAAGTCCTTAGAACCGGCATAGCGGTCTACCTCTATGTAATCGGAGACCGGGCGGCGGTTGGCGTGCTCCATAGCAGGGCCGCCAATGCAGGAGCCGGCGCAGATGGACATTTCGATAAAGCACTTGTGCATACGGCCTTCTTTGATGTCGTTGAGGGCCTCGATGCAGTTGTCGATGCCGTCGACCACCAGGTAGCTGTACTCCTTAGAATCCTGCTCCATGGTGCGCAGGATGCCGCCGCTGGTGGGGAACAGGCGGGCGCGGCTCTCTTCCAAATTGTCCTCGCCCTTTTCAACGGTGACGCCTTCCTGCTTCATCCATTCGGTAAGCTCCTCAAAAGTGAGCACGCAGTCTACGTCGCCGGGGTAAGCTTCGGCCTCGGCCTTCTTGGAGATGCAGGGCCCGATGAACACGGTGGAAACGCCGGGGTTCTGGGCCTTGATCTTGCGGCAGTGGGCCTGCATGGGCGACACCACCGTGGCCAGGTACGGCAGCACCTCGGGATGATATTTTTCGATGAGCAGGTTTACCGAGTGGCAGCAGGAAGAAATAATCACGTCCTGCCGGGCGTCGGCTACCATCTTCTCATACTGCTTCTTCACGATGGACGCGCCCTCGGCGGTCTCCTCGGCGGAGGCAAAGCCCAGCTTCTTCAGGGCCGCTTCCATAGTGGCGATGGTCGCACCCGGGTAGTTGGCCACAAAAGAGGGCGCTACGCTGGCGATGACCGGGCCTTTCTTCATGAGCTCCAGGGCCTTGACCACGTCGCCCCGCACCTCTTTGGCGTTCTGGGGGCAGACCACGAAGCACTGGCCGCACAGGATGCACTCGTCACTGACGATGTGGGCCTGGTCAGAGGAAAACTTGATGGACTTTACCGGGCAGTGCCGGATGCACTTATAGCAGTTGACACAGTTGGATTTTTTCAGTTTCAAATATTCAGCCATGAGAACAACCTTTCTTTCTCAGGATTTCGATTGGTAGGGGAAACTCCACCCATGCGTACACAGGTGGAGCGGCCCTATCAAGTTCCTTTTTTACTGTACTTTTGCCAGGATTTCCTTATCGAAGAAGTCCTTGGTGGTCTCGGGGGACAGGGAATAAAGCTTGTCGTCCAGGGTGACGTTCACGCCGTTGACGCAGTTGCCCATGCAGAAGGTGCCGCCCAGCTCCACCTTGTCTTCCAGATGGTTTTCTTTTACCAGGTACTGGAGCTGCTCAACGATCTGGCGGGAGCCCTTCAGATGGCAGGAGCTGCCGATGCAAATTGTACATTTCATGAGAGTTACTTCCTTTCAACAATTATCAAAAATTATTCGTATTCTACCACGTTGACCCAGTGCATGAGGAACTCTTTCTCCTCTTCCTTGCCCTTTACGGACTGGGAAGCCGCTACGATGGGCAGCCACTTCTGCACATACTGCTTGGCGGTGTCGCTCTTTTTGCAGAACAGGTCCAGGTACATCTCCGCGCCCTCAATGTCGCCGCTGAGCCAGAACAGCAGGTAGGTACGGGCGGCGTCGGCGCTGGCGTTGCCCTGGGTGGCGTGGGCCCAGTCCAGGATGGCGTAGCTGCCGTCGGGCTTGATGATGACGTTGGAGGGGTTGTAGTCGCCGTGGCAGAGCTTGTTGTGCTTGGGCATGCCGTGCAGGCGGGCATCCAGCTCGTAACGGGTGGTGGCGTCCAGGCCGGTCTGGGAGATCTTGCGCTTCATCTTATCCTGCAGCTTATTGAGCATGGCCGGGGCGGGGGTGGCGTGCATTTCCAGCTGGATGTCTACCAGGCGCTCCATATACTGGGCGTAGTTCTCGTGGTCCTCGGCCATGAGCCGGGCCAGGGTCTTGCCCTCGATGAAGTCGGTGACGATGGCCCACTTGCCATCCACCATGGTGACAGCCTCTACGCCCGGGATGGGCAGGCCGGTCTCTTCTACACGGGCGATGTTCAGGGCTTCGTTCAAAATATCGGACTTGGAATAGCCCTCGTCAAAAACCTTGACAACCTTGTCGCCATCCCGGTAAATGGTCTTGGAATTGCGGACTG
The DNA here is from genome assembly GCA_947652665.1 of uncultured Clostridia bacterium. Classification (GTDB taxonomy): domain Bacteria; phylum Bacillota; class Clostridia; order Oscillospirales; family Acutalibacteraceae; genus Acutalibacter. The sequence goes on along the minus strand of CANTDZ010000005.1, from coordinate 158 downwards.
CAATTACTTTTTCTAGTTTCATTGTGGTTTCTCCTCCCTATAAATTACTTGCCGTAGTAGCACTTGAGGTAGATCTCCTTGATCTCGCTCATCAGCGGGTAACGGGGGTTGGCGCCTGTGCACTGGTCGTTAAAGGCGTTCTCCACCATCTCGTCCAG
>CANTDZ010000004.1 GCA_947652665.1 uncultured Clostridia bacterium | reverse complement strand
CCGTTCCATCTATGAGAACCTGGACAAAGAAAAATATAATGTATACATGGTGCGCCTGGATTTCGCAACTGGTTTTCCCGTTGACAAAGGAGAACGTTTGTGCTAAACTGTGTATTCAGTAGAAAGGGGCCCTGTGTATGAGTGATGGTATTTTCAAGTTAGTTTCCCCCTTTAAGCCCACCGGCGACCAGCCCGAGGCCATCGGCCAGCTGGTGGAGGGCATAAAGCAGGGGGACAAGGAACAGACCCTGCTGGGCGTGACCGGCTCGGGCAAGACGTTCACCATGGCAAACGTCATAGCGCAGCTTAACCGCCCGACCCTGGTGCTGGCCCATAATAAGACTTTGGCCGCCCAGCTTTGCTCGGAGTTCCGGGAGTTCTTCCCGGAGAACGCCGTGGAATATTTCGTCAGCTACTACGACTACTACCAGCCCGAGGCCTACATCGCCCAGACCGATACGTATATCGAGAAGGATTCAGCCATCAACGACGAAATCGACAAACTGCGCCACAGCGCCACCTGCGCCCTGTCCGAGCGGCGGGACGTGATTATCGTGGCGTCCGTTTCCTGCATCTACAGCCTGGGCGACCCCATCGACTACCGTACCATGGTCATTTCCCTGCGCCCGGGCCGGCAGCTGGAGCGGGACGACCTGTTAAAGAAGCTGGTAGAGCTGCAATACGAGCGCAACGACATCAACTTCATCCGCAACAAGTTCCGGGTGCGGGGGGACGTGGTGGAGATCTTCCCGGCCAATTCCAGCGACAACGCCGTGCGGGTGGAGTTCTTCGGGGACGAGATCGAGCGCATACGGGAGTTTAACCCCCTTACCGGCGACGTGCTGGCCGAGCTGGGGCACATCGCCATTTACCCGGCGTCCCACTACATCGTGCCCCGGGAGAAGATGGAAGCGGCCATTGCCGAGCTGCACCGGGAGATGGAGGCGCAGGTGCAGTTTTTCAAGGAAGAGGGGAAGCTCATCGAGGCCCAGCGCATTGAGCAGCGCACCCGCTACGATATGGAGATGCTCATGGAGATCGGCTTCTGCAAGGGCATCGAAAACTATTCCCGGGTGCTCTCGGGCCGGGAGCCGGGCAGCGCGCCCTTCACCCTTCTCGATTACTTCCCCGACGACTTCCTGCTGTTCGTGGACGAATCCCACGTGACCCTGCCCCAGGTTCGGGGTATGTTCGCGGGGGACCACGCCCGGAAGGAGCAGCTGGTGCAGTACGGCTTCCGTCTGCCCTCGGCCTTTGACAACCGGCCCTTAAATTTCGACGAGTTCTACGGGCACATCAAGCAGGCGGTGTTCGTCAGCGCCACGCCGGGGGATTTGGAGCTGGAGAAGTCGGCCCAGGTGGTGGAGCAGGTGATAAGGCCCACGGGGCTTTTGGACCCGCTGATTACCGTGAAGCCTACGGATGGGCAGATCGACGATTTGATAAGCGAAATCAACCTGCGCACGGAGAAGGGCGAGCGGGTTTTGGTCACCACGCTGACCAAGAAGATGGCCGAAGACCTCACCGGGTTCTTAGAAGGGTACGGCATAAAGGTGCGGTATATGCATCATGACATCGACACCGTAGAGCGCATGGAGATTATACGCGACCTGCGTTTGGGCGAGTTCGACGTCTTAGTGGGCATCAACCTCCTGCGGGAGGGCCTGGACATCCCCGAGGTGTCCCTGGTGGCCATTTTGGACGCGGACAAGGAAGGATTCCTGCGCAGCGGCCGCTCTATGATCCAGACCATCGGCCGCGCCGCACGAAATGCTCAGGGCCAGGTCATCATGTACGCCGACGAGGTGACGCCCTCCATGGAGTACGCCATCACCGAGACCGAGCGCCGCCGCGCGATCCAGCAGCGGTATAACGAAGAGCACGGCATCACGCCCAAGACCATCAAGAAGGACGTGGCGGAGATTCTGGAGATTTCCAGCCACAAGGACGACGGCAAGAAAAAGAAGAAGCGTTACACCCCCGCCGAGCGCCAGGCGCTGATTCAGCAGTACACTAAGGAGATGAAGGCGGCGGCCAAGCTCTTGGAGTTCGAGCACGCGGCGTATTTGCGGGATAAGATAAAGGAGTTGGAAGGCCAGGGGGGCGGCCACGCGCCGGTGCCCAGGAGACGGAAAGGGAGGTAGCGAAATGGAAAGCAGGGAAGAAGTTATCAGGCGTTATTTTGCGGCATGGCTGGAAAACGATCCGGCCTGCCTGGCCGAGGTCTTCGCGCCGGAGATTGTGTACAGCGAGTGCTATGGTCCAGAGTACCGTGGCCTGGGGCAAGTACAGGCCTGGTTTTCCGACTGGAACCAGAAGGGCCGTGTGCTGGAATGGCGCATCAAGAAATTCCTGCACCAAGGGAATGATACGGTAGTAGAATGGTATTTTTGCTGTGAGTTTGAGGGGGAGAAAGGCGGGTTTGACGGAGTATCTTGGGTTGAGTTTGACGAGGCCGGGAAAATCTGCCGGTTAAAGGAGTTCCAGTCGAAAGCGGAGCACGTCTTCCCCTATGGGGAGACGGCACAGCCGGAGCTTTTGCGGGGCAGCAGCTTTTAAGAAAAGGAAGGGGTTAACATGAGCCTAGACAAAATAGTCGTACAAGGAGCCCGTGAGCACAACCTGAAAAACGTAGACGTGACCATCCCCCGGGACAAGCTGGTGGTGCTGACGGGGCTTTCCGGGTCGGGAAAGTCGTCTTTGGCCTTTGACACCATCTACGCCGAGGGCCAGCGACGGTATGTGGAAAGCCTGTCGTCTTACGCGCGGATGTTTTTAGGGCAGATGGAAAAGCCGGATGTAGACCTGATCGACGGGCTGTCCCCGGCCATTTCCATCGACCAGAAGACCACCTCGAAGAACCCGCGCTCCACCGTGGGCACGGTCACGGAAATATACGATTACCTGCGCCTGCTTTATGCGCGCATCGGCATCCCCCACTGCCCGGTGTGCGGCCGGGAGATCAAGCAGCAGACCGTCGACCAGATCGTCGACCAGGTGCTTTCCCTGCCGGAAAAGACGCGCATCCAGGTTCTGGCCCCGGTGGTACGGGGGAAAAAGGGCGAGCACCGCAAGGAGTTCGAGGGGGCGCGGAAATCCGGCTTTGTACGGGCACGGGTGGACGGCCTGCTCTATGATTTGAACGAGCCCATCTCCCTGAACAAAAACCAGAAGCACACCATCGAGATCGTGGTGGACCGCCTGGTCATCAAGGACGACGTGCGCTCGCGCCTGGCCGACTCCATCGAGGTGGCATCGGGCCTGACGGGGGGCATTGTGGTCATCAACGTCCTCGACGGGGAGGACATCACCTTCTCCCAAAACTACGCCTGCCCCGAGCACGGCGTCAGCGTGGAAGAGCTGAGCCCCCGGATGTTCTCCTTCAACAACCCCGCCGGGGCCTGCAAAAAGTGCACGGGCTTGGGGGTGTTCATGAAGGTCGACCCCCGGCTCATCATCCCGGACGACCGGCTCTCCATTAACAAAGGCGGCCTAAAGGCAAGCGGCTGGGCCATGGAGGGCAGCACCATTGCGGCCATGTATATGCAGGGGCTCGCAGAGCACTACGGGTTCTCGCTGGACACGCCTATTGGGGAGCTGCCGGGGGAGATTGTGGACGTGCTGTTATACGGGACCAAGGGGGAGAAAATCAAGCTGCGGCGCACGGGCGAGTACGGCAGTGGCACCTATCAGGCCCCCTTCGAGGGCGTCATAAACAACCTGGAGCGGCGCTTTAAGGAGACCTCCTCCAACTGGATAAAGGAGGAGATCGAGGGCTACATGAGCGCTGTCCCCTGCGATGCCTGCCATGGGCGCCGGCTCTCGCCGGAAAGCCTGGCGGTGACGGTAGGGGGGCTCAATATCAGTGAGTTCTGCGACAAGTCCGTGACGGAGGCCCTGGAGTTCGTGGAGGCCCTGGAGCTGACGGAACGGGAAAGTATGATCGCCGCGCCCATTGTCAAGGAGATCAAGTCCCGGCTGGGCTTCCTGCAAAGCGTGGGCCTGGAGTACCTGACCCTGTCCCGAGCTTCGGGAACGCTGTCCGGCGGGGAAAGCCAGCGCATCCGGCTGGCCACCCAGATTGGCTCGTCTCTGATGGGCGTGCTATATATCCTGGACGAGCCCTCCATCGGCCTGCACCAGCGGGATAACCACAAGCTGCTGGGCACCCTCAAGCGCCTGCGGGATTTGGGCAACACCGTCATTGTGGTGGAGCACGACGAGGACACCATGCGCGCCGCCGACTACATCGTGGACGTGGGCCCGGGGGCCGGGGTGCATGGGGGAAACATCATCTATGCAGGGCCGGTGAAGGGCATTGAGAAGTGCAAGGGCTCCATCACGGGGCAGTATTTGAGCGGCAAGAAGAAGGTCGAGGTGCCGGAGAAGCGCCGCTCGGGCAACGGGAACTTTCTGGAGGTGCGGGGCGCGTCCCAGAACAACCTGCAGAAGGTCAACGTGAAAATCCCCCTGGGGGAGCTGGTGTGCGTCACCGGCGTGTCCGGGTCGGGGAAATCATCGCTGGTCAACGAGATCTTATACAAAAAGCTGGCCGCCGACCTCAACCGCGCCCACACCCACCCCGGAGCCCACAAGGAGATACGGGGCCTGGAATACCTGGACAAGGTCATCCAAATCGACCAGTCGCCCATTGGGCGCACGCCCCGGTCGAACCCGGCCACGTACACGGGGCTGTTTAACGACGTGCGCACCCTCTTTGCCAGCACCCAGGAGGCCAAAATGCGGGGCTTTACGGCGTCCCGGTTCTCGTTCAACGTGAAGGGCGGCCGGTGCGAGGCCTGCCAAGGCGACGGCATCATCTGCATTGAAATGCACTTTCTGCCTGATGTCTACGTGCCCTGCGAGGTCTGCAAAGGCCACCGCTACAACCGGGAAACCCTGGAGGTCAAGTACAAAGGCAAAAGCATTTACGACGTGTTGGAAATGACCGTGGAGGAGGGCCTGGAGTTCTTCCGGGACATCCCCAAGCTGGCCCGGCGCTTGCAGACCCTCCAGGACGTGGGCCTGGGCTATGTAAAGATCGGCCAGCCGGCCACCACCCTTTCGGGCGGCGAAGCCCAGCGGGTGAAGCTGGCCACCGAGCTCTCCAAGCGCCCCACGGGCAAGACCATCTATATTTTGGACGAGCCCACCACCGGCCTGCACATCGCCGACGTGCACCGGCTCATCGACGTCCTCCAGCGCCTGGTGGACACCGGCAACACCGTGGTGGTCATTGAGCACAATTTAGACCTCATCAAGACCGCCGACCATATCATCGACCTGGGCCCCGAGGGCGGCAACCGGGGAGGCCGGATCGTAGCACAGGGCACGCCGGAGGAGGTGGCTCTGGTGGAAGGGTCTTACACGGGACAGTATTTGAAGGGGATGCTGGGAGTATGAGAATAATCGACACGGCTGAACAGGCAGGAAGATTGTTTTTTGGCAGGCCCTTTGACTTGGCGGCGTGGAGGGGATATGCGGAAGGCATCTCCCCGGAGCTTGCCCGGAAGTGCCTGGAGGACGTCCAAAAATATTCTTTTGAGGGCGATGTGCTGCCCGTCCTGCAGGCAAGCCTTGCAAAGCCCGAAAAGCTGCGGGAGCTCCACGAGTCCTTTTGCGGCGCGGTAGAGTCTTTGCGGCAGAACGCCCCGGCCCTGTTCGGCAAAGAGCCGGACATTGCTATCGTGCTGTACCTGGGCCTGTGCAACGCAGCAGGCTGGGCGGCGAGCTTGGACGGTTCCCCTGCCATCGTGCTGGGCATTGAAAAAATAATAGAGCTGGACTGGTGCGATGAAACCGCCATGAAAGCCCTGCTTTTCCACGAGCTGGGGCACCTGTGGCACGAATCCGTGCGGGGCGGCTGGCCTGAGGGGGCGCTGGCCGTGGTGCAGCTGTACGAGGAGGGCATCGCTATGGTGTGCCAGCAGCAGTTGGCAGGCGACCCGGAGCTTTTCCACCAGGACAAAAACGGCTGGCTGGGCTGGTGCCGCGAAAACGAGCCCGTGATAAAAGCAGCTTATCTGGAACGGCTGGAAAGCGGCGAAAGCATCCAGGACTTTTTCGGGGACTGGGTGCGCTTTCAGGGCCAGCCGGATGTGGGCTACTTTTTAGGGAGACAGTTCGTGCGGCGGCTGTTGGAGCGTTACACTCTGCAGGAAGCCGCGGTGCTGCCCATGGCGGCTGTCGAAAAAGAACTTTTAGATTTTTTGAAAAGAGGGTAAAATTATGAAGCTGGAAAACAAAGTATTGCTTCCCGAAAGCGGCTACTACAAAGCCAACCTCCACTGCCACACGGTCATTTCCGACGGCGAGCTGACCCCGGAGGAAATCAAGAAGGTGTACAGCGAGCAGGGGTACTCCATCGTGGCGTTCACCGACCACGAGCGGTACCGCTGGCACAAGGAGTTGGACGATGAAAACTTCCTGGCGCTGGCGGCCTATGAAACCGAGTGCTGCGACTTCGCCACCGGCCCCGACTGCTGGCAGGACCTGAAAACCTACCACCTGAACCTGTTCGACACCGACCCCACCCAGAATGCGGAAGCCAAGGCACAAAACCTTCACCCGGCCCGGCGGTATGGGGACATAGCGGGGCTCAACGAGTACATTGCGCAGATGAACGACCTGGGTTTTTTGGTGTGCTACAACCACCCCTACTGGTCGCTGCAGGACTACAACGATTATGCCGGTCTGCGGGGCCTGTTCGCCATGGAGATTTATAATCACGGCTGCGAGCACGACGGCCTGTATGGCTTCCATCCCCAGGCCTACGACGAGATGATGCGTGCCGGGCAGAAGCTGTTCGCCCTGGCCACGGACGACAACCACGACCGCGTCCCCTTTGGCGACCCGCTGAACGATTCCTTTGGCGGCTGGGTGCAGATTGCATCGGAGAAGCTGGATTATTCGAGCGTGATTCAGTCCCTTAAGGACGGCTGCTTCTACTGGTCCATGGGGCCGGAGCTGAGGGGCGTGCGCGTAGAGGACGGCGTGCTGAAAATCAAGACCTCCCCGGTGGAGAAGATTTTCGTCATCCTAAAGGGCCGGGACTGCTATAAAAAGCTGGCTCCCCGGGGCCAGACCATCACCGAGGCCCAGTTCCCGCTGACGGGCAAGGAGGGGTGGTTCCGCATAGAGGTCCGGGACGGCCAGGAGCTGTATGCGGGCTCGAACGCGTATTATCTGGCGGATTTTTAAGGGAATTGACAAACCGCCTGATTTTTAGTAAAATATACCTAAAATCTAATCTCGAAGGGAGTTTCTTTTTCATGCCTCCGGAACCTGACGGTACACTGGCCATTTCAACGATTTGCACAGTCCTATGCCTGCTGGCAGCAGCGCTCTATGCGGCGGGGGAGTCCGCCGTGGGGTGCCTGTCGCCTGTGCAGGTGAAAAAGGACGCGGATGCCGGGAATAAAAAAGCCCAGACCCTCCTGAAAGTCCTGCAGGCCCAGAACAGCGCGGTAACGCCCCTGCAATTAGGCCTGTTCTTTTGCGGCCTTTTGGGGCTGAGCCTTTGCATTGGCGGCTTTTGGGCCCCTTTGCACCAAAGCCTCAAGGGGTTCAAGCTGGCGCCCATCCTTTCGTGCCTGCTGGTGTCGCTGGGCTATATGCTGGTGTTTTTCCTGTTCGCCGACCTCCTTCCCAAAAAGAGTGCCCGCCACGGGGCCGAGGCCTTTGCCAACCGCTGGGCCGGGCTCATCTGGGGGCTGTCCTGCTTTGCGCGGCCGCTGCTGCGGCTGTCCACGGCCATTGCCAACGGGCTTTTGCGGCTGTTCCACATTGACCCGCACTCGCTGGAGGACGCGCTGACCGAGGAGGAAATCCTGCAAATGGTGGGCAAGGGCGAGGAAAAAGGCGTCATTGAGGAGACAGAAAAAGATATGATTGCCAACATCCTGGACTTTAACGATACCACCGCCGGGGAGACCATGACCCACCGCACCGATATCATTGCCGTGGAAGACACCGCTTCCATCCGCGATTTGGTGGAGGCCGCTGTGGAGCACGGCTGTTCCCGCCTGCCGGTGTACCATGAGGACATCGACTCCGTGGTGGGCATCTGCTACGCCAAGGACTTGCTGCCCTACGTGGGCGCCCAGGTGCCCGAGGGCCTGTCCCTCACCGACTTCATGCGGCCGGCCTATTTTATCCCGGAGACGAAAAAGTGCAGCTCCCTCTTTACGGAGATGACCGAGCGCAAAGTCCAGATTGCGATTGTAGTGGACGAGTACGGCGGCACGGCGGGGCTCATTACCCTGGAAGACTTGATGGAATCCATCGTGGGCAACATACAGGATGAGTACGACAACGAGGAGGACGAGTTCTTCCGCCTTTCCGAACGCGCTTTCACTGTGGACGGCACGGCCGCCATCGACGAGGTTTCGGACCTGGTGGGCGTCGAGCTCCCCGAGGGCGACTACGATACCATTGCCGGCCTTGTCACCGAGCTGCTGGGGCGCATCCCCAAGGAGGGCGAGCGGCCCCAGGTGCACGTGGCGGGGCTGACGGTCACGGTGCTGAAAATCGAGGACCAGCGGCTGTCCAGGCTGCTCATCGTGAAAGACCCTCCGGCACAGGCGGGGGAGGAAAAATAAATGGCAAAAATGGCAGTATTGGTGCCGTACCCGGAAATGTGCGACATGGCGCGGCCCATGGCCTCCCAGGCAAAACACGTGACGCCCCTGTGCATCGAATATACCGAGACCCCCGCCATCCAGGGGCGCGCCCGGGAGCTGGAGCAGCAGGGCTGCGAGCTGATCGTGGCACGGGGCCTGCAGGCGACCCTGGCCCGGCAGGCCGTGAAGATCCCGGTGGTGGAGATACGGGTGACGGGGCAGGAAATCGGCGTGCTGGTGCAGGACTTGAAGCGGGAGCTGGACATAGGCCGCCCGCGCATCGGGCTGGTAGGGTTTTCCAACGCCCTCAGCGACACCTCCAGCTTTAACGGGCTTTTCGGCATCGAAATGCCTCGGTATATGGCGGAGAGCGGCGAGGAGCTGATCCGCTTTGTGGACATGGCACGGGATGCCGGATGCCATGCGGTCATTGGCGGCGACGTGGTCTGCCAGCGGGCCCGGGAGATCGGCCTGCCCTTCCGGTTCATCCCCTCGGGGTATGAGAGCCTGCAGGACGCGTTCCGGATGGCGTCCCAGGTGGGGTATGCCATTGAGCTGGAGAAGAACAACCGGGCCGAGATGGACGCCATGCTGAACTTTACGTTCAACGGCATCGTGCAGGTCAGCGCCGGGGGTACCGTGCTGCGCGCCAACCGCGCGGCTTTCAATATTTTGAACATCACCCCCCTGGAAATGCTGGGCAAGCCCATCACCGACGTGCTGCCGGAGCTGCCCCGCTCCCTGTTTGACCAGGCGCTCCAGGAGGGCCGGGAGTCTTATGCGGTGCACGTGCCCATCCGGAAAATGGCGGTGGTCGTGAACGTTGCGCCCATTGTGGTGGACAACGCCATCAACGGGGCCATCCTCACCTTCCAGGAAGGCGAGCGCATCGCCGAAATGAGCGGGGAGTTCCGCCGGGACCTGTACCAGCGGGGCTACTTTGCCCGTGCCAGCTTCGGCCAGATGCCGGGGGAGAGCGCGGAGGGCAGGCGCCTTCTGGCCGAAGCCAAGCGCATGGCCTATTACAGCGCGCCCGTGCTGCTCACAGGGGAGCCCGGCACCGGCAAAGAGATTACGGCCCAGGCCATCCACAACGAGAGCGTGGCCCGGGAAAACGCCTTCATCCCCCTGGACTGCGCTGCTTTCCAGGAGGACACCCTGGACGCCATGCTGTTTGGCAGCTACATCGGCCGCAAGGACAACAGCTGCCTGGCCGAGGCCGCCCAGAACGGCACCCTGTACCTGGCCCATATTGAGGCGTTGTCGCCGGAACTGCAGTATAAGGTGCTGGACTTGGTGCGCGGGAGGCTCCGCCACAACGGGGGCCATCCAATCCTCGCGTCCAATGTGCGCATCCTGGCTTCCTGCGACGGCGACCTTTTAGCCCGGGTAGAGCGCGGCCTTTTCCGCTCCGACCTCTACTACGAGCTGAGCGTCCTGTGCCTGCACCTGCCACCCCTGCGCGCGCGCAAGGAGGACATTCTGCCCTGGGCCAACCTCTATCTGGGCCGGTATCAGCGCAAGCATAAGCGTTACATCACCCTGACCCAGGAGGCCTGCCGTTGCCTGGAATCCCACAGCTGGCCCGGCAACCTGAACCAGCTGCGCAGCGTATGCGAACGCATTGTGCTGCTGGCCGGCAAGCGCCAGGTGAGCGACACCTTCCTGCGCCGCCAGATCGAGCAGCTTTCGCCCCGCGTGACGGATTCGGGGAGTGTTGTGGTTTACCAGGACAAGGAGGCCATGCAGCTGGCCCAGCTTTTGGAGAAGCATCACGGCAGCCGCCAAGCGGTGGCGGAGGAGTTGGGAATCAGCAAGACCACCCTATGGCGGCGTATGAAACGCCACGGCTTGGCCGATGGGGAATAAAAGACAAAAGGGACTGCCCCGCGAGGAGTAGTCCCTTTTGCGTATCGAAAACCACAGGCTGTTGGGTTATACCCGTTTAACCCGCTATCAATTTGTGTTCCTGCAGCCGCACCACCACGTCGGCCTGGGAGGAGAACTCCTGGGAATGCGTCACCGCGATGACGCATTTGCCGTCCTGGTGGGCTAACTCTTTGAAGATTTCCACAATGCCCTTGGCAGTGCCGGCGTCCAGGTTGCCGGTGGGCTCGTCGGCCAGGAGGATGTCGGCATCCGTGGCCAGCGCACGGGCAATGGCTACGCGCTGCTGCTCGCCGCCGGAGAGCTTGTTGATGTTCCGGCGCATCTGGTCGGGGGTCAGGCCCATGCGGGACAATAGGTCCTGGGCCCGCTGCTTCTTGTTCTCGATGGGGTTCTTGGTGATTTCCATGGCGGCCATCACGTTTTGCAGAGGGGTCAGGTAGGGCAGTAGGTTGTAGGCCTGGAACACTATGGCGATGTTCCGGTTCCGGTATTTCGTGTAGCCGATCTGCTTGATGTCCGTCCCTTTGTAGTACACGTTCCCGCCTTTGGGGGACTCCAGGGCCCCGGCCAGCGTCAGCGTGGTGGTCTTGCCTGAGCCTGACGGCCCCACGATGGTGTACAGCACGCCCGGCTCGAAAGCGCACTGGGCGGCCTCCAGAATGTCGATGCGCGAATTGCCGCTTTCGTAGTAATAAGTGATGTCCTTAAATTCCAAAATTGCTCCCATGATCTTACCTCCGTATTATTCGATTGCCATCATTAGCTTCTTTGGTTTGAATGTAAAAATCTTGTAAGCGGTCACGCAGGAAGCCAGCAGGGCCAGCCCCACGCCGCACAGGTAGGCGGCCCCTACGGCCCAGCCCCCAATGCCGACCTCTACGCCCCGGGACGCGGCCCCCAGCAGTTCTGCCGCAAAGACGGCCGTCCGGGTGCTGAGGAGGGCGCCGGCGGTAGCGCCCAGCAGCACGGGCACCAGGGTCTCAATGGCCAGCTGCAAAATGACTTTCCCGCGGCCTTCGCCCATGGACAGCAGCACGCCGATTTCAAATTCGCGGCTGCTCAGGGAGATCATGACCAAGGCGGTCAGCAGGATGGCGCCCAGCGCAATGGCCGCCCAGAAGATCAGCGTCGCCATGGTCACGATGGTATCCATGGAAATGGAGATCTTTTGGTAGTCGCCGTCCAGGGAGATCATGCCGAAGTTTGCGCGGTCGGGCAGACCCATGGCTTCGATGTCCGCCAGCAGGCTGGGCATTTCGGCCGGGTCCTTCAGGACGAACTCGCCGCCCTGCAGGTTCGTGGTGCCCCGTATGGCCTCCACGGTGTCCAGGTCCACAAACAGGCAGTTGACCGCCCGCCCTTCGGGGTTCTTAGCGGGCCGGGTGACCTCAGAGTAGTACACGCCGATGACCTCCAGGTCGATCTCCTCCTCCCCCTCCCGGGAGCCGGAAATGGTGATGATGTCCCCCGGGTGCACCTCTAAAAAGCCCCCGGTGGAAATGTAGCTGCTGACCACCGCGTAGCCTTTTTCGCCCTCTTTGGGGCGGCGGCCCTCGATGATGCGGCTTTCGTCCCGCAGGGTGGGATGGACTTTGTTGCAGCCCAGCAGGGTAATGTTCTGGTCCCGGGGCGGTGGCTCCTCCCTTTCGTAGTTCGACCGGGCCGACGCGGGTGTGAACCCCCGGCGGGAGTTGGCCGTCACCGAGCTCATAAACGTAGCCGACTGCACCGCCGGATGGGCCGCGATCTTTTCGGCGCTTTCCAGGGTCAGCCCCGCCGGGCCCCGCTCGTCCTCGTCTTTGCTTTCAATCACCACCGAACCCCCTATCTGAATGCCCATCTGCCGGGCGGTGTCTACGGACGCCTGCCGCACGCACAGGCCCGAGAGCACCATGGTGAACAGAATCGTAAAAATTAAAAAGAGCAATAGGGTGTTACGCTTGTAATAGCCGATAGCGCACAAGGCGCGCTTGAAAAAATTCATACCGTCCCCTCCCTTAATTGCGCCGGGTCATAATCTTTGCCGGGCTCAGCCGCAGCAGGAAGACCATTTGGATCAGCACCGTCAAGAACAGCATCCCGAAGGCCAAGGCGAAATACCCCCAAGCCAGGTTGGTGTCCAGGGCAAACTGCATCTTCACCGGAGCGGCCGTGGCGGCAGCGCTGCGGATGTTCATGGTGACGGCCGTGTCCAGGGATTCCGTGCCCAGCTGGGCGGCCAGGTAGTCCAGCTTGTCCTGCTCGTAGGCGGCGTTGACCTTCTCCGAGCGGCTTTCCAGCATCCCGTTGCCGATTTGTGACGCCAGGGGCACGCCTGCGCCAAAGCCGATTGCCGCCGCCAAAACCAGCGGCACCGCCTGCTCGATGAACATTTGCAGGAAAATCTTAAGCCGCGATTCCCCCATGGACAGCAGCACGCCCACTTCCCGCTTGCGCCTGCGCACGTTCAGAATGCACACCAGCAGCAGGGCGGCAAAGGCGCCGGTTAAGAGGCCGATGCCCATAAACAGCGACAGGTCGTTCATGCTCTCCAGGGGCATGGCGATCATCTGGTACCAGTCCCGGTCGATAGTCAGGGTATAGAAGGTGCCGTACTTGACCATCGCGTCGGAAAGCATGACCAGGCCCCTGTCGATGTCGTCCTGGTCGGTAGCGGTAAACACCTGATCTTCCTTCAGGGCCTCAATGCTGGTGCCCGAAGGACGGCCCGTTTTGGAGTCAAGCTCCAGCAGGGCAAAGGTGTCATACGCATAGTCCACAAACTCTTGTACGTTTTCGGGGGTGTCCACATACACGGTAGCCCGGTTGGTAAAGGGAGCCCACAAAAGCGTATCATTATTATATAGATAGTGTAAGTAGTTTATCATGGCCTGATAGGGCACAAAGATGTAGTTCTCGGCCATGGACTGGTATCCGATAGCCCCCAAGTCGTCCCGGTCGGGAGGGTCGAACAGGCCCACAATGGTCAGCTCCCAGGGGTCGTCCTTGTAGAAGGTGGCCATTTCCCGGGTGCCCATGTCAAAGGACAGCTCCACCGTATCCCCCACCTGCAGGCCGTTTTCCTGGGCTACCGCCCGGGAAAGGAGGATGTAGGGCTGGTCTTCTTCCTCGCTCTTAAAGTGGCGGCCCTCCACCAGGGCGTACCCTTCGCTGGCAAAGCTGTCGTAGTATTCCGAGTCGGACACCGCCGTAATGGTGAAGGCCTGGGGCACCACTTCGCCCCGTAAATACCCGTGGTGAAAGAGGTTATAATCCTCTATGAGCTGGGCGTTTTCCTCGGGGGTGTAGTCGCCGTTGTAGATGTCATAGAGGTAAAAACCATTCACCTCGTCGAAGATAGAATCCCAGCGGTACTCTTTGTCCGTGTCTTTCAAGTGCCGCTTGTCCAGCGCGCCAAACCACCAGTTGTTCATCTCGCTGAGATACTCCTGGGTAGCTGCCCGGGCCCTCTCGCAGTATTCCCGATAAAGCTCGGCCTGGTGTTCCGTCAGATGGGCGGGTACCAAATTCAGGGCTTCCATTTCCAGGTAGTTTGTCACCAGGTTGTAGCGCTCTACGTGGGGGCCTTTTACAAACCGCGACGCCACATCGTAGGGCAGGCCCCAGACCGTGTCGATGCTGTGGCCGCTGGCCTCGTCGCCCATGAGGGTCACGGCGTTTGCCACGGCCTTCTGGGTGACCTCCACCTGGTAGCTGGTCCCGGCGTAAATCATAAAGCAGGTAAGCGTCACCGCCAAAATGGCCGAGAACACCAGCAGAATAAGAATGTTTCGGAACTTATGCCGCCACAAGCTCCAGCCTGCGCGTTTTAGAAACATAGAACCGCCTCCTTTGTGACTGATTGTAACATATTTTATCAAAAATGTAAAGGGGTTTCAGAATATTTTTGTAGAAAATATACAAAGCATAACAAATCCTCTCATATTATAGACGGGGCAGGGGGCAGGTTGGTTAGGCAGTTTCAGAAAAAATTTTAAAAATCATTAAAATGAAGAAACACATTATTCGTCCCCTTTCAGCCGGCGGTACTCCCGCAGCCGCCGGTAAAACGTGGCCGGGCTTACGCCGCATAAGGACACGGCCTCTTCGAGGGTCAGCAGCTTGCCCTCCCACGCATCCACAATAAGCTCGAAGTCTTCCGGCATATCCGTAGCCGGGCGGCCGAATTTCACGCCTTTGGCCTTGGCGGCCGCGATCCCCTCGGCCTGCCGCTTGCGTATGTTGTCGCGTTCATTCTCGGCTACAAAGGAAAGGATTTGCAGCACGAGGTCTGCGATAAAAGTACCCATCAGGTCCTTGCCGCTGCGGGTGTCCAGCAGGGGCATATCGATCACGCAGATGTCAACCTCTTTTTCTTTTGTCAAAACCCTCCACTGGTTCTGAATCTCCTTATAATTACGCCCCAGGCGGTCAATGCTGACGATGTAGAGCAGATCGCCGGGCTTTAATTTTTTGAGCAGCCGTTTATATTGAGGCCTTTGGAAATCCTTGCCGGATTGCTTGTCGATGAATAAGTCTTCCCGGGGGATGCCCCTTTCTTTCATGGCAATCAGCTGCCTGCCCTCATTTTGTTCCGTGCTGGAAACGCGGATATAGCCATACACCTTTCCATCCATCTCAATTCCTCCCATTCCTGCTTTCCTGAAAGCCTTTCTCCCGTATATTGTACAATATCAAGGAATGTCCGGGTTAAAAAATTCCGTAGGAAAAGCAGAAAAAACAATGCCGCCGGGGCCTGGGGCTGGCACGCGGCGGCATATGAATGGAAGGTTTCTGGTTACTCGTTCAAATAGAGGGTCGCGATTTCCTGCAGCCGCTGGGCGCACTGCTCGGCAGACATGGCATCGGCCTCATAGTATTCCTGCAGGACGGGTATCAGCAGGTCGTCCAGCGGCCCGAACCGGTCCTGCGTTTTCGTGATGCCCTCAAAGACTTCCTCCAGCTTGTCCATCAGTTCGTCCGTCAAAGGGCATTCGGCGGTGGTCAGGTCGAAATCCTCCGGCCAGGCGCTGCCCCCGGTCTGCATTACGTAATTGGCGCCCTGGGAGTAGAGCTTGGCGAAGGTGCGAAAATTCTGGCGGTTGATGGGCACGAGGGTCTTGCAAAGGTCGACGCTGCCCTCGGGCTGCCAGCGCTGGCCGAAGGCCGGGTTGTCGGTGGGGGCCATCATGAATTTCAGGAACTCCCATGCCAGCTCCGGATTTTGGCAGCTGCGCGGCACGGCGACCCGCATATAGGGATAAAAGGACTGCGTCCCCTGGGCGGAAGCCAGCAAGAACGGGCCGGCGCACCCCTCCAGCGGCTGATCCATGTTGTCGATCCACCCGTCCAGGTTCAAGGAGAAATTCATCATCAAGGAGGTGTTTGCCTCGGCGTTGGAAGTGGCAAACTGCTCCATCATGACCTCCGCGCGGCCGCCCACCATGGCCATGCCGTCCGACACTTTCCGGTTGGTGGGGATGCCCTTGGTCGCCGTCAAAAACTCGATGAATTCCGGGCTGTCAAAGGCGGCACTGCGGTCTTCCAGGTTCACATAGTCGACCATTTCGGTGGGCCAGAACAGGGTGGCTTTTGACTGCATATCCATAAACTGCAGGGTGAAGGAATCGGCCAACAGGCCCTGCCCGGCGGCGTTTTCGTATATCTCCAGGATGGTCTTGTAATCGACCTTGTCCCAGGGCTCCAGCTTCACGCCGGAGGCCTGCAGCAGCGCATCGTTCAGGTACAGCACCTCAAAGTTGAAGTTGACCGGCAGGGTGTACAAATGGCCGTTGGTCTCAAAAGCCTGGAAGAGGTTTTGATAGTAGTCCTCCCTGTGGAAATCCGGGTCGGCCTCCATCCACTCGTAGATGTCGTACATCAGCTCGTTTTGCTCGTACTGGACCGGGGTGACAAGGCCGCTGTCCAAGAGGATGTCCGCTGCCTCGCCGCTCATCAATTCCGTGGCCCAGCGGGTATTATAGGCGTCCCAGTCGGCCTGGGAGGGGCGGGGGTCCATGCCGTATTCCAGGTCGATTTCGACGTCGGGGTGCGTGCGGGTGAAGTCGTCCACCCAGGGCTTCAGGCCTTCCCACTGGCTTTCGTAGGGCGTCAGGGCGGTCAGCTTTTTGGGGAGCTCCTCCTCTGGGGCCGCGCCGGTACAGCCGGGCAGGGCCGCCAGTAGCAGGAGGACCAGGAGTAGGGCGAGGGTTTTACGCTTTTTCATCATTCTACCATCCTTTCCATGGAGCGCTTTTTCGCGCTTTCTCGATATATAGACGGGGGAGAGGACGGTTTGGTTAGTGGATTTTAAAAAATAATATTTATTTTTTAAAAAATCGGAGCGCTACCTTTCGCCAAAATAAATCGTGGCCTTTTCCTGCATCAGACGGGCACATTCTTCGGCCGTGAGGGTGGAGGTGTTATAATAATCCAGCAGGACGGGCTCTGTCACGTTCAAGACGCCATAATAATACTCCCTGCTGGCGGTGATGCTGCTTATCATCCCGGAAAAGCCGTCCCAGAAGGGTTCGCTCAGGGTCTCCCCGGAACGCTGGGCGTATAGGTCGCCATAAGCGCGCAGGTTCGCTTTGCCCACAGGGAGGCAGCCCCGCGCAATGTCCGTGCCGCCCTCCGGCTCGCCCCAGCAGGAGGGCTTGTCCACCGGGGCAATGCAGAACTTCAAAAACTCCCACGCCAGCTCCGGGTTCTGGCAGCTGGTGGGCACCGACAGCGATACAAACGGATAATAAGCCGCTGTGCCCTTGCGGGACGTGATCACCAGCGGGCCCACGCAGTTTTCCGGCATGGACTGCTGTTTGGCGAGGTCGTCTAGCAGCAGGGTGGTCTTTAAGAGCAGGGACGTGTTTTCTTCGGCCAGGGAATCGGAATAGTGCTGCAAAATGTCCCCGCCACTGATGGTCCGGATTTCCCCCTCCGTCTCCCGGTGGGTGGGGATGCGCTTGGTGTCCTCCAAATATTCGATGAACTCCGGGCTGTCAAAGCTCACGGTGCCGGCCTCCAGGTCGATGAAATCCGGCAGCTCCTGGTCCAGGAAAAGCGCGTAGGCCCCGCACAGATCCTCAAATTCCAGCGTATAGTCCTCCGAGACCAGCCCCTGCTCCTGCGCCTGCTGGGAGATGGACAGGATGTCTTGATAATCGAGGGTGTCCCAGGCGTCATAGTGCAGGCCCAGGGCATCCAGGATGTTGCGGTTCAGGTAGGCTGTTTCGCACTGGAAGTTGACCGGCAGCGTGAAAAGCTGGCCCTCATATTCCATGGATTTTATGAGGTTCTCATAGTAATCGTCCATCGCAAAGTCTTCGTCCTGCTCCATCCATTCATACAGGTTGTACAGCAGGTGGGAGGACGCGCAGTCCCGGGGCGTGAGATTGCCCAGCGTGTCCAGGATGTCCGGGGCCTCGCCGCTCATGAGCTCCACGGCCATCTTCTGCATAAAGTCGTGGTAGGCGTTTCCGTCGCCCAGCTTGCTGCCCGGGATGCCGACTTCGATTGTAACCTTCACATCGGGGTGTGCTTTTTGGAATTCCTTCACCAGCCCCGACAGCCCCGTGCTGGGCGAACCCCCGTAGATTTCGATGAGGGTAAGCTCTTGGGGCAGCTCTTCCTGGGGCTCGGATTGGCAGGCGCACAGCAAAAGGCATAGGGCTAAAAATAGGCAGATAGTTTGTTTTATGTTTTTCATAGTTGAATCCCTCCTACTCTATGTACCCGCCAAGGGGGCGAAAAATCCCATGATTTGAAAATATTTTAGGAGCGCACCGGGCTTCAAGCTTACAATTCGTTTACATTTTTATGAATACTTGATGAAAGGCCATGGTGTATGATACAATAAAAATAATAGACAGGAGGCTCGTACTTATGAAATTTGGCCGGAAATGGATGGCGTGGGCGCTGTGCGCCGGGCTCGTGCTGGGCTGCGCCGGGTGCCAGGAGGACCCCGAGGGGAGCATCGTGAAGCACAAGGATATGGACAAGCTCATCAGCCAGGCGGCAGGCTCCCAGGCGGGGCGGCAGGACGTGGTGGATCTGCAGGCCGACGTGGCCGAGAATTACGAAAGCTATCAGGCCGAGCTGGCCGATGAAAGCCTGGAGGTGCAAATCAGCGTGGACGCCCAAGTGCAGGTGCCCGATGTGGACAAGCTCAGCATCTACCGGGTGCAGCAGAAGAAGATCGACCAGGAGCTGGTGGACAAGGTGGTGGCGGAGTTCATGCCCGGCGAGACGCTGTATGACGGCGGCGTGCTGTCCGCCCGGACGCGCCGGGAGGTGGAGGCGGATATTGAGTATTTCCGCCAGGACCTCGCCAGGATGGAAGCTGATATGCGGGAAAGTGGCGAGTATACCGAGGAAGCTATTGAAGATCAAATACAGGCCTATCAGTTCGATATGGAGCATTTGCAGGAGGAATACGAGAACGCCCCGGACACCATCGAGTGGTCGGCCTGGCTGGGGGACAGCCAGATAAAGCCCCTGGAAGACCCCACTTATATGGAAGAAGGGGTGCATGCGGTCACAGACGGGTCGGACGGCCTGTACAAGGCCCTGTATGTGCAGAACAGCTCCGGCTACTCCAACAAGCTGGTTTATGGCTGCAACCCCGCTGGCTGCACCAATAATGGCGGCCTGTACGTGGCGAAAACGTATTTCCGCGGATACCAGAACCCCTACATGGTCTCTACGGAGAAAACTGTGGACACATATTGGCAGGAGAAGGGGCTGGAAGGCCATGTTCTCAATGACTTTAACGTAGACGATAACACGACCTTTGAGCCCGCGCCCGGCTGGACGTGTGACCTGACGCAGGAGGAAGCCCAGGCCCAGGCCGAAGCCTTGCTGGAAAAGCTGGGCTTTGAAGATTTCTCGCTGGGGGACGGCGCGCTGTGCAGCGAAACGCTTTCCTTGGTGAATCCAGAGGCACGGGGTGAGAAAGAGAGCCTTCCCTTTGCCACCTACTACATTTTGCAGTATTACCGGGACATCGACGGCGTTCTGCTGACCCAGTCCAGCGGGGTGAAATACCAGGACGGCTGGACGGATGAGGGCGTCTTCCGAAAAGAATTGTGGCCCGGCGAGTGCATCGAATTCCGCATTAACGACAGCGGCATCGTAGGCTTCTCGGTGCTGGCCCCGGTGGAGGTAACCGAAACCGTGGTGGAGGGTGCGGCGCTCATGCCCTTTGACGAGGTGAAAGGCACCTTCGAATCCATGGCCGCGATGGTCCGGGCCCGGGAGTACGAGCAGGTGGCAGGCGAAGTGGACAAGGTGCAGCTGAGCTATTCGCGCATCAGCGAGAAGGACAGCTTTGACACAGGGCTCATCGTGCCGGTGTGGAGCTTTGAGGGCAAAGAGGACTATTACATGAACGAGCGGCTGGACGGCTCCTGGGCGGGGCCGCTGATGGCCATCAACGCGGTAGACGGCTCGGTGATTGACGCCGAGCTGGGGTATTAAAAGGAGGGCTTTCTTTGGGCAAGAAGATACTGGTGGTGGAGGACGAGGAGGCGCTGGCCTCCATGATCGCCATGAACCTGAAGGCCGTGGGCCTGGAGCCGACGGTGTTCGGGGACGGGCTGGAGGCGGAACGCTCCCTTGCAAGGCAGCACGACTACGACCTGGCCCTGCTGGACGTGATGATGCCCGGCAAGGACGGCTTTGCCCTGATGGAAAGCGTGAAGCCCTATGGCATCCCGGTCATCTTTCTGACGGCCAAAAGCGACCTTGACTCCAAGCTCATGGGCCTGACAGGCGGGGCGGAGGACTACATCGTCAAGCCCTTCGAGGTGCTGGAGCTGCTGGCGCGCATTGACAAGGTACTGGCCCGGAGCGGTCCCCGGGGCGAGGTGCTGCGGGTGCGGGACCTGGAGATCGACCTTCAGGGCCACCGGGTGCGCCGGGCCGGGGAGGAGGTGGCCCTCAAGCCCATGGAGTTCGACCTGCTGGTGGTGCTGGCCAAGCACAAGAATATGGCGGTCTCCCGGGAGGACCTGCTGGGCCTGGTGTGGGGCGCCAATTATATGGGCGAGACCCGTACCGTAGACGTGCACGTAGCCCAGCTGCGCAAGAAGCTGGGCCTGCGGGGGATTATCAAAACGGTGCCCAAGCTGGGCTACCGGCTGGAGGACATATGAAGCTGCGCACAAGATTGGCCCTCCTGTCCGGGGCCGTGATCCTGCTGTCCGTGCTGGCCTGCGACGCCTGTCTGTTCCGCGCCAGCCGCCGGGCGCTTCTCGACGCTGCCGCCGCCCGGGCCTATCAGGAGAGCCAGGAGCTGTTCATGGCCTACGGCCGCTACGGCGAGGGCTTAGACGAAGACGTGAGCCCTTACCAGGCCCTCTACTTCCTGAAGAGCCGCCACGACGATTTGACCATCCTGCAAAAGGACGGCCGCACGATTTACAACCAGACCATCGCCGACCCCGAGGAATGGACGGACAGCGGCGAATATTACCACGCCTTATACATGAGCCGCCATTTCATCGGGGGCCGCCGGGTGCTGGCCTTTTCGTATGACCGCTTTGGCTTCCGGCTCATCCACCTGTGCGACATCACCGACGCCTACCTGGACTCCTACCGCCTGGCGGGGAAGGGCCTGCTGCTTTCGCTGGGCATCTCGGCCGTGGCGATTTTGGCCTTGTGGGCAATCCTGCGGCACTCCCTGCGGCCCTTGCAGGCGCTGTCCGAGGGCGCTCAGGCCATGGCGGCCGGGGCCTACGGCCAGCGGGTTCCGGAGGACCGGAAGGATGAGATCGGCGAGCTGGGCCGGGACTTCAACAAAATGGCCGGCGCGGTGGAAAGCCACATCCGGGAGGTGGAGGAGAGCGAGGAGAAAAAGACGCTCTTTATGGGCAGCCTGACCCACGAGCTGAAAACGCCTTTAGCCGCCATCTCCGGCTATGCCCAGACCCTGCGCCTGGTCAAGCTCAGCGACGAGGACAAGGACACGGCCCTCCATTACATTTACGAGGAGAGCAAGCGTCTGGACCGGCTCTCGAAAAAAATGCTGCGCCTGATGGAGCTGGACCGGGAAGGCTCTTTGGGCCATGAGCCCGTGGCCCTAAAGACTCTGTGCCAGGCGGCGGCGTCCACCTGCGCTCCTGCGGCCCAGGCAAAGGAAGCCGTCCTGGAAGTAGGGCCCTGCGAGGGCTGCTGGACGGGGGACATCGATCTGCTCACCGAGGCCGTGGTCAACCTGGTGGACAACGCTATCAAGGCCAGTTCCCCGGGCCAGATGGTGCGCCTCTACACGGAGGACGGCGCGCTGGTAGTGGAGGACGAAGGGCAGGGCATCCCGGAGGACGAGCTCTCCAAGCTCACCGAACCCTTTTATATGGTGGACAAATCCCGCAGCCGGAAAAGCGGCGGCTCCGGGATGGGCCTGGCGCTGACCGCCACGATCCTGCGCCGCCACGGCCTGGCCCTGCATTTTGAAAGCCACGTGGGCGCGGGCACGAAAGTATCGGTGTTTACAATTTGATGATGTTTTCTTGCATACTTGATGATGGGAAAGATGCTACACTTACGGGGAAGAAGTAAGTGCAGCATCTTTTTTGGGTGATGGTATGAACAGTTTTGAAACCGATCTGTGCCGGGCGGTGCTGTCCCTGCGGTTTTTCCTGGGCGTGGGGGTGCAGCTGGCGGTGCTGTGGTACGGGGGATTTTCCTCTACGCTGTACAAAATGAGCGTCCCGCTGGTGTGCACCCTGCCTTACGCGTGCGGCTGGCTGGACGAGTATAAATCGGGGTTCTGCCGGCTTTCGCTGGTGCGCGGCAGCGTGCGGGGGTATATTGGGGGGAAGTTCCTGGCCTGCACGATCTCCGGCGGCGGGGCGGAGGCTTTAGCGGCGTGGCTCTACAACACCCTACAGCAGGAAGGCACGGCGTGCGATTACGGCCTGTTGTTTCTGACCGCTATGGTATGGGCGGCAGTGGCGGCTTTGCTGGCGGCGGCATCGGGCAGCAAGTACCTGGCGTATGGGGGAGCGTTCGTGCTGTGCTATTTCCTGGTCATCCTGTGCGAGCGCTACTGGAAGGGCCTTTACTGCCTGCACCCTTACGAGTGGATCGCCCCGGCCCACACATGGGCCTTTGGCACGGGGGGCACGGCGGCGATGCTCCTGGGCCTGCTGCTGGTGCTGGGGCTGTGGTATTACCGGATTTTGGAAAGGAGGCTTGGCTATGCGTAGCCTGCGGCAAATCGTCCGAACGGCGGCGCGGGGCTTTGGTCGCTGGAGGCACAGCCCCCAGGTCTGGCTGGCGTTTGCGCTGGGGTTCATTGCCTGTTTCCTGCTTTCCGGCAAGGTGCTGGACTTCGCGTCGGCCCACGGCACCAGCCTCCAGCTGTTCGAGCCCTTCATCTGGGTCTTCGGCGACGCTGATTCCATCCTGCTGATCTCCCTGTGCCTGCTGCTCCTTTTCGCCGACCTACCGGCCCTGGATAACGAAGCGCCCTTGTTCCTTGTCCGCACCACGCGCCTGCGCTGGATGGCCGGGCAGGTGCTGTACCTGGCCCTGGCGACGCTGCTGTTTGTGGGCTTCATCCTCCTGTCCACCTGCGCCCTAACCGGTGCCTGCGCCTACAAAGCCAATCTTTGGAGCAGCACGGCCGCCGTCCTGGGGTATTCCAATATCGGCGAAAGCATCTGCATCCCGGCTTTTGTCAAGGTGCTGGAGCTCACCTTCCCGTACCCCTGCGCCCTGCACATTTTCGGGCTGATGCTGGGGTATTCGCTGGTGCTGTCGTCGGTGATCTTCTTCTTTAACCTCCTGCGGGGCAAGCTGGGCATGATAGCCGGGACGCTCTTCAGCGGCTTCGGCTTTTTCCTGACGCCCCAAACCATCACGGAACTGCTGGGGCTCAGCACCCGCCAGGGCTCCACGGCGAACATCCTGTTCGGATGGCTTTCGCCGCTGAACCACGCCACCTACTATATGCACAATTTCGGCTACGACAGCCTGCCCCGCCTGGAGGATTCCTACCTCTTTTTTGCGGCGGCCAGCCTGCTCTTTTACGGGCTCAGCTTTTGGCGGGTGCGGGGGTACGCCTTTTATTTTACAGGAACGGAGCGCTGATTATGGCAGACGGCATCTTGGTAGAACACGTATACAAGTCCTTCAAAAAAGAGCCCGTCCTGGAGGACGTGAGCCTGCACATCCCGCCGGGGAAGATTCTGGGGGTGGTGGGTGCCAACGGCAGCGGCAAGACCGTGCTGATGAAATGCATCTGCGGGTTCCTGCGGCCAGACAAGGGAGCCGTTACGGTGGGCGGCAAGCGCATCGGCAAAGACTGCGACTTCCCTGAGAGCATCGGGGTTATTATCGAGACGCCGGGATTCATCCCCTACATGAGCGGCCTGCGCAACTTGAAGGTGCTGGCAGCGCTCAAGGGGAGGATTGGGAAGAAAGAGATTTTGGAAGCGCTCCGCCAGGTGGGGCTTTACGAGAGCCGCCACAAGGCCGTGCAGAAATATTCGCTGGGAATGCGCCAGCGTCTGGGGCTGGCCCAGGCGTTCATGGAAGACCCGGAGGTGCTGGTTCTGGACGAGCCCTTCAATGGCCTGGACAAGGACACGGTAGGGGAGATGCGCCAGGTGCTGCGGGAAATGCGGTCGCGGGGCAAGGCGATTTTACTGGCCAGCCACAACGGCGAGGACATCCGGGAGCTTTGCGATGAAGTCTACGAAATGGAGGTGCACCGCGCATGAAACGGGCCGTGCTGATTTTATGGGCCTTTTGGCTTCTGGCCCTGCCGGCGTCGGCGCTGGAAGCCTCGCCTGCGCCATCCCCCTCGCCGTCTCCCCAGGCTGGGACACCCCGGCTCACCATTGACAACACAAACGTTTATGAGGGCATGGGAAGAAGCTACTCCCAAGGCTACATCCCCACCGTGCAGGACGGTCATGCGCTGTTGGTACTGCCCCTGCTGTGCGAAGCCCCCCTGCGGGGCGATTGCCTGCGGGTGCGGCTGGGGCTGGAAGGCGGCCCCTTCGTCCACAAAAATTACGATTTGACCGTGCCCCTCACTCGCGAGCCCCGGGACTGCTATCTTATCCGCGTGCCCCTGCAGCTGGAAAGCTACCGAGTCAACGGAAGCTACCCGGTGCAGGTGGAAGCGGCAGGCCTGGCGGAGGAAGGAGTTGAGGTGCGGGAATCCTTTGCCGTCTACGTGACCATCACCGACGGCATCGACCCCAACGCCACGCCCACCCCCGAGCCTACGCCAGAGCCTGTGGTGGAGCCGCCGCCCGTCCTGGCCCCCAAGGTGCTGGTGCAGTCTTACGAAGCCACGTCCTTGGAGGAGGGCGCGCAGCCGGGCGTCCTCAACGGCGGGGACCGATTGCGCCTGCGGGTAGTGCTCCAAAACACCAGCAAGGCAGTTGCCGCCGAAAGCCTGTCGGTGACTGCTACAGCCCCAGCCGAGCATTTCCAGCTGGACAGCGCCGTCAATACCGTGTTCCTGGAATCCCTGCCGGCGGGGGGCACGGCCGAGTTCAGCCTGGACTATACATCCAGCCCCGAGACGCCAGCGGGCCAGTACGAAGTCGCCTTAAGCTTTGACTTTGCCTACGGCCAGGGCCAGGCGTCTGTCGGTACGGGCATTGCGCGGATCAATATTTCGCAGCCCCTGCGGATGGAGTTTTCCCTTTTGCAGGTGCCTAGCGAGGCTGTCATTTCGGACACCGTCGAGATGAAAATCCAAGCCATAAACCTGAGCCGCGCCAAGGCTTACAACGTCCGCGCCACCCTGGAGGCCGACGGCCTTCTGCCCAGCGGCACGGCGTTTATTGGCGATGTAGAGGGCGGCACCTCCGGCGAAAAGGCGCTGCCTGTCACCATTACGGGGCTTACGGAGGGGCCGTTCCCTTACGGGCAGACCTCGGGGACGGTCACCTACTTTTACCAGGACGGGGCGGGGGTGGAGCACAGCGAGTCCGGGAGCTTTACCATGAAGGTGAAGTCGCCCTTCTCCGACAGCCAGCCCCAGGACGAGGATGACCCCGGCCAATGGTGGGTCGTGATGGGCTGCATCGCCGGGGCCCTGCTGGCCTTTGGGGGAGGCTTCGCCGCCCAGGCCCTAAGGAGGCGCAGGGCATGAGGGTTGTGGAGTTTTTGCGGGAGCTTTTGCGCCTGCGCAGGCAAAGCGATAAGGCGAAGCTGGGGCTGCTGCTCTATCTGCTGGCAGCCTATCTGGGCGTGCTGGCGGCGGGAGACGCCGTAGCCTTCGTGAAAGCCGCCCGGGAGCCCGCCGAGTACGTCCTACTGCCGGGGAGCTCCGGGGCGGTACTGTCTGCCCAGCTGGACGCCCTGTGCCAGTTGGACGGCGTGGCGGGGCTTTCGCCCAACTCCCTGAACGCCGAGGCCTACATCGTCCGGTGCCGGGGGGCCGACCTCTCCGGCGTCACCCTGCATCACATCGAGGCTCTGGGCTTCGCCCTGAAAGACCCGGACGCAGCCGCTTTGCAAAAGAGCGGCACCTCCCTTCTGCTGACCCGTTTGGGGTATCGGGCGCTGTCCTGCGTGCTGGCGGCTTTGGCAGGAAGCTTTTCCATTTCCCCCCTTTTCAAACGGGCGTAGCTATGCTATACTGGGCCTTAAGGAGGCGATGCCACTATGTATAAATTTGACCGCACAGAATACGAAAAGCGCATGGCGTGGTATACCCAGGCGCGCTTTGGGATGTTCATCCACTGGGGCCTGTACGCCATCCCGGCCCGGGGCGAGTGGGTGCGCAGTACCGAGGAAATCACCAAAGAGGACTATATGCCCTATTTCGACGAGTTCGACCCCGTGGACTACGACCCCCGCAAGTGGGCCAAGGCCGCCAAAGCGGCGGGGATGCAGTATATGGTGCTCACGTCCAAGCACCATGACGGCTTCTGCCTGTTTGACAGCCAGTACACGGACTTCAAGTCCACCAACACCAAATGCGGCCGCGATTTGGTGCGGGAGTTTTTGGAGGCCGGCCGGGCCGAGGGCCTGAAAGTGGGCCTGTACTTCTCCCTGCTGGACTGGTATCACGACGACTTCCCCCACTTCGGCGACCGCAACCATCCCATGCGCAACAACCCTGCGTATAAAAACGACGGTCGCAACTTTGACAACTACCTGGAGTATATGCACAACCAGGTACGCGAACTGTGCACCAACTATGGCCAGCTGGACATTTTGTGGTTCGACTTCTCCTACGAAGACGCCTACAACCAGATGCGCGGCGAGAAGTGGAAGGCCACAGAGCTGGTCAATATGGTGCGCGAGCTCCAGCCCCAGGTCATCATCGACAACCGCCTGGAGGTCAGCGGCGACGGCTTCGGGTCTTTGTGGGAAGGCAATCCCACTCCCTATCACGGCGACTTCATCAGCCCCGAGCAGATCATCCCGCCCAACGGCATTCAGGACAAAAACGGCAACGACATGGTGTGGGAAGCCTGCGTCACCATGAACAACAACTGGGGCTACTGCGAAAACGACCGCTTCTACAAGCCCGCCCCCATGCTCATCAAGAAGCTGGTGGAGTGCGTCAGCAAGGGCGGCAACCTGCTTTTGAACGTAGGCCCCGACGCCAAGGGGAACATCCCGCCCCAGTCCCTGCAGGCCCTCTCCGAGATCGGCGCGTGGATGGACAAGAACAGCGAGAGCATCTACGGCTGCGGCAAGGCGGGGATCGCCAAGCCGGACACGGGCCGCATCACCCGCAAGGGCGACACCCTGTATTTCCACCTGTTTGAGAACACCATCGGCCCCATGCCGCTAGTGGGCATTAGCAAGGATCAGGTGAAATATATCCGCAACCTGGCTACCGGCGCGGAGGTTCCCCTGGCCAACAGCTGGGTGCAGAATCCTTACCCGGACATCGTCTTTGCCGACCTGGGCCCTGACCCCGTCCTGCCTGATCCGGTGGACACCGTCCTGAAGGTACAGCTCAAGTGAAAGAGCTGCGATATATCCTCGCCACCGTGCCGCCATCCGACCTGGGCGAGTACCCGTTAGAGCTGTTCGCGTCCTTTGCGCGCCACGGCCGGTATGTGCGGGAGAAGTTTTCCTGGTGCCGGGAGCTATCCGAGGATTTCTTCCGGCAGTACGTCCTGGCCCCCCGCATCAATACGGAAGAGCTCTGCGACTGCCGCGGGTTCTTCTGCCAGCAGCTGGAGCCGCGCCTGGAGGGCCTTTCCCTGCACGACGCCATTCTGGAAGTGAACCGCTGGTGCGCCGAGCACGTGACCTACCGCTCCACGGACGACCGCACGTCCGGGCCTGGCGCTACCTGGGTGCCTGTGAGCCGGAACCCACCTTAGACCGGGGCTGGTTCACCGGCGCGGCAGCCCGGGCAATGTTCATCCACACGCGCACCTTTGTGGGGGATTTGCCCGTGACGCCCCGCCTGGACGTGGAGGTTCGCGACGGCATGGCCATCGAGAACTTGACGGCCCGTTACGCGCCCACCCAGGTGTGCACGGTCAAGACAGCACCGGGGGCGCAGGTGGTGTTCTCCGTGGTGAATATGGCGGCGCGGCGGCCTATCGCCCAAAGGGTAGCAGATGAAAGCGGCACTGTCCGCCTGCGGCTGGGCCTGGGCAGCGTGCACGTGACGGCCCAGGGCGACGGCTTCTTCGCCGAGGCCCTGTGGGACACGCGGGACGGCCCGGAGCTTCGGCTGGAAGGGGCCTCTCTGCCCAAACTTTACACGTTCGCGTCCCCCAAGCCGCCGGAAACGTTCCCGGCCCCCCTGGCCCCGGAGCAGAAAGCGGAGCGGGACGCCGTGCTGGCAAAGGCGGCGTCCTTGCGAAAGATAGTGCATGCCAAGCCCGCCCAAGGGCCTCTGGCGCTGCTGACCGAAAAAGACCGCTCAGAAGAAATCGACCCGCGCATTTTCGACCCCAACGGCATGAGCCCCCGCATTGGCCTGGAGCCCCTGCAGGTTTGGCAATCGCCGGATGTGGGGGAGGCCCCTCTGGAAATCTGGCAGTGGGTGCAGGCGTTAGACCCGCTTCTCGGCTACCGGGAACTGCCCCAAAGCCCTCTTTCGGCCCTCAAGCTGGGCGCGGCAGGGGAGTCGGGGAAAGACGTGCTGTTCTGCGGGATATGCCGTAAGAAGGGCATTCCGGCGCGGCTGTCGCCTTTGGATGGCGAACCGGAATATGAGCAGGACGGCACGTTTGTGCGCGTGCGGGAGCCTGCTTCTGCCCGGCTGCGGCTGCGTGCCCCGGACGGGCGCGGGGCTGTCTGCGGGCAGGATTATACCCTGTCCCGCTGGCACAACGGGGCGTGGAAAGCGTTGCGCACCGGAGACCTGTCTGCGGGGAAGGAACGGGACGTGGCTGTCCCGCCCGGCACCTGGCGGCTGCTGACTGTAGTCCGCCTGCCCAGCGGCGACCAGCTGTGCCGGGAGGAAGAAGTCACCCTGGCGGCGGGGGAGGAGCGGGAGCTGGCCCTGGCGTTCCCCCAAGCGGAGAGCGCCCAGCTGCTGCAATGCCTGCCCCTGCCGGCCTTCCCGGGCCGCGAATTATTGCAGGAGCTGCCCCTGACGCTCCTTTGCTGGCTGGAGCCGGGCCGGGAGCCCACGGAGCACCTTTTGCTGGAACTGCGTGAGCAGGAGGCCGGGTTTGCGGCCTGCCGGGAGAAGTGCGCCGTGCATTTGCTCACCCCCGAAGACGGCGGCTTTGACGAGCTGCCTGCCCTGGCGCGCCAGCTGTTCGTCGACCCGGAGCGCCTGCCCCTTGTCCTGCTGGCTGACCAAAGCGGCCGGGGGCTCTACGCCTGCAGCGGGTATAATGTGGGCGTAGGCGCTTTGCTGCTGCGTTTAATAGAAGCGGCTGATAATATTTTAGAATAGGAGAGGGAAAATGAACAACGAAGTATTAAACCTGCTCAAGACCCGCCGCAGCGTGCGGAAATACCGCCCGGAGCCGGTGGAGCCCGAAAAACTGGACGCCATTTTAGAGGCCGGTACCTTTGCCCCCACCGGCATGAATAAGCAGACCCCGGTGATCGTGGCGGTGCAAAACCCCGAAGACCGCGCGGCGGTACAGGCCCTCAACTGCCAGGCCCGGGGCGGCAGCGGCGATCCCTACTATGGCGCGCCGGCCATCCTGCTGGTGCTGGCGGACTCCTCGAACTCCAACACCTGGGTGGAGGACGGCACCTGCGTGCTTACGACCATGATGCAGGCCGCCCATGCCCTGGGGGCGTCCACCTGCTGGATACACGGGGAGCGGGAGATGTTCCGCCTGCCGGAGGGCAAGGCTCTACTGAAAAAATGGGGCCTGCCGGAAAGCTTGGAGGGGGTAGGTTCCCTGGCGCTGGGCTATGGGGACGGCCCGGCCCCAGAAGCGAAGCCCCGCAAGGACGGGTATATCGTAAAGATTTGAGTGACGGAGCCGCCTGGGGAGCCTGGGCGGCTCTTTGTTTACAAATTTGACTTGTATTTTCTGCCATATACAGATATAATAAAACAGAATGGCCGCGGCCGCTATCAAAAATAAGGAATGGTATGGTGCATGAGATATAAAAGAGGTCTGGCGCTGGTACTGGCTTTGGCGCTGGTTTTAGGGCTCCTTGCCGGGTGCGCCCCCGAGGAGGAATATGAGGAATCCAGTGAAATCCCCGTGACGCTGGAAAACACGGGGGAGAAGGCAGAGCTTGTAATCGCCTTTTCCGACCCCGGCGACGCTTATGTGGAAGCGCTGGAGGAGATCATCGAAAAGTATCGGGCGGACTTCCCCGAGACGGAGATTACCCTGGCTCCCTATAAGACGGAAGAAGAACGCCAGGCCATGCTGCGCTCCGGCGAAGCCGACCTGGTAGAGGTAGAGGGCTCCCAGCAGGCCGGGCTGGTGGCGGAGGGCCTTTTGTGGAATTTTTACCCCTATCTGAAGGTGTGGCGGGAAAACCCGATTCTAAACAATATCGCCCACCAGGCGACCAGCTCCCTGGGGGACAAGCAGGCCTATGTCATGCCGGCCGACTTCCGCCAGGAAGTGCTTTTCTACCGGGCGGACTGGTTCGAGGACTACAACGACCAGCAGGAGGACGAAGAAGAAAAGGTCTACTGCAAGACGTGGGGCCAGCTGTGCAACGTGCCGAAAAAATTGGGCGACAAGGCCCGGCTGGCGCTGGCGGGAAAGGATCATCTGGGCAGCTACTTCGACGCCATCCTGTGGAGCCGTGCGGGGCGCGGTTCCATGAAGGAGCCCTGTGCCGCTTACTTTACGGAGCGGGAAAAAGAGGTCATCACCCTTTTTGATACGGACGCCGGGCTGGACGCGGCCCACCGCTTTGCTCTGGTGATGGAAGAAGCCGCCGTCCCCGGCTGCGGGGATTGGGGGATCGACCAAGCGGTAGACGCCTTTGTGAACGGCGAGGCCGGTATGCTGCTGGCAGACAGCTCTTACTATCCCGCGCTCTTAGAGGCCCTGCCCGAGGATGCTTTGGGCGTGGAGGGCTTTACCCGCACCGACAGCGGCCAGAGCGTAGCGCGCGTAGATTATTGGGGCTGGGCCATCGCCGAAGCCAGCGACTGCAAGGAGACGGCGGTGCACTTCCTCACGTACCTATCCAATGCGGACAACAACACCCATATTGCAAAGGTGGCGGGCACCCTGCCCATCAACCGTGAGGCCCTGCTCATGGAACCCTCCTTCTCCGAGGGCGACCGGGGCATGGAGATCCGCATGAGCCAGCTGAGCAACGAATTCCAATATGCCTGCCGGCCGGATATGTACTTGTCGGCCAGCGAACAGTTCCCGGCCTTGTACGAGCAGCTGCTGCGGGATTTCCTAGCAGGGGACTGCACCGACGAGGAACTTTTAAGTGAGCTGGACGCTTTCTGGATGGAAGCCTATAACAGCCAGCCCGACACCTGGTCGCCCAAGGAAGAAGACGAAGAATCCGAAGAGCAGGAGGGATCATGATGCAAGTAAAGCTGCTTGCCTACACCCCGGACCCCGAGGCTACCGTGGCCTGCGCCGCCAAGCTGTGCTATGCGGCGGCGGACATCGACACGGTGCAGAAGGGCCTGACGCCCGAAAAGACGGCGCAGTTTTTAGATATGCTAAGCGAGATCGGCCACGAGAGCCCCATCGAGCACGCCAGCTTCACCTTTGGCATCGAGGGGGTGTCACGGTCGTTGCTGGCGCAGATTACCCGGCACCGGCTGGCCTCTTACAGCGTGCAGAGCCAGCGGTATGTGAAGGAGGGCGTTTTCGAGTTCGTCCTGCCCCCGGAGATCGAGGCCGTGCCCGAGGCCAAGGCGGAATTCCTCCAGGCCATGGAGGAGGACGCCGCCCATTACCAGCGGCTGGCGGAGCTTTTGCAGGCCAAGCATTATGAAGCGTTCCTCCAGCAGGGCCTGGAGCCCAAGGAAGCCAAAAAGAAGGCCGAAAAGAAGGCCATTGAGGACGCGCGCTTCGTGCTGCCCAACGCCTGTACCACCAAGATGATCTGCACCATGAACGCCCGTTCTTTGCTGAACTTTTTCACCCACCGCTGCTGTAACCGGGCCCAGTGGGAGATACGGGCACTGGCCATCGAGATGCTTAAGGAGGTGCGCGCCGTGGCGCCCCATATCTTTGAAAAGGCCGGGCCGCCCTGCCTGCGCGGGGCCTGCCCCGAGGGCAAAATGAGCTGCGGCCAGATGCAGCAGGTGCGGGAGAGGTTCGGTGCGCTATGGGGCTGATCGTGCTGGAGGGCCTGGACGGCAGCGGCAAGGCTACCCAGGCCGGGCTGCTGTATGAGGCCCTGAAAAAGCGGCTGGGCGCAGTGCGCAAGGTAGATTTCCCGGACTATGCCTCCCCCTCGTCGGCGCTGGTGAAAATGTACCTGGGCGGCGAGTTCGGCACCGACCCCGGCGACGTGAACGCCTACGCGGCCAGCACCTTCTATGCGGTGGACCGCTACGCCAGCTACCGCAAAAACTGGCGGCAGGACTACGAAAACGGCGTGCCCATCCTGGCCGACCGCTACGCTACGGCGAACCTCATCTACCAGCTGGCCAAGCTGCCCCAGGAGGAGTGGACGGCGTTCATTGACTGGGCCGAGGACTTTGAATACAACAAGCTGGGCCTGCCCCGCCCGGAGCGGGTCTTGTACCTGGATATGCCGGTGGAGGTTTCCCAGCGGCTGCTTATCCAGCGCTACCAGGGCGATGCGGCCAAGAAGGACATCCATGAGAGCCATTTGGATTTCCTGCGTTCCTGCGCCCAAAGCGCGCGGTTTGTGACCCAGAGGCAGGGGTGGGAAGTCATCCCCTGCGCCCAGGGGGATGAGCCCCTGCCCATCGAAACGATACAACAAAAAGTGTTTGAAAAAGCGCTGGAAGTGCTATAATCGAAAGGAGAAACGGACATGGTATATGTGTTTTTAGCCGAGGGGTTCGAGCTGGTGGAAGCCCTCGCCCCGGTAGACGTGCTGCGGCGCGCCGGGGTAGAAGTAAAGCTGGCAGGCGTCACGGGACGCGAGGTGGCGGCGTCCAACGGCGTTGTGGTGAAGGCGGACGTGTCGGCGGAGGAAATCACCTGGGAGGGCGTGGAAGCCGTTGTGCTGCCAGGCGGCCTGCCGGGGACGCTGAATCTGGAAAAGTCGCCTATCGTGCAGGAGGCGGTCGATAAGTGCGCGGCTGAGGGGAAAATCCTGGCGGCCATTTGCGCGGCACCGTCCATTCTGGCGCACAAGGGGCTGCTGAAGGGCCGGGAGGCCACTTCTTTCCCCAACTTCCAGAAGGACTTGGAGGAGGGCGGCGCGCACCTGAGCCCGGCTTATGTCTGCCAGGACGGCCGCTTTATTACTGGCCGGGGCATGGGCGTGTCTACCGAATTTGGCCTGAAGCTGGTGGAAGCGCTGGTGTCGGCGGAAAAAGCCGAGGAAATCCGCACGTCCATCCAGACGGACAGGGGCTGATGGAGAAAACGGCCTTGCGCCGTCAGTGCCTTGCCAAACGGGCGGCGGTCGCCGACCGGGAGGAAAAGGACAGTGCCATCTTCCGGCACGTGACGGCGTTGGAGGAGTGGCGGAGGGCTCCGCGCGTCTACCTTTACCTGAGTGCTAAAGGGGAGCCCGACACCTTCGCTTTGGCCCGCGCGGCGCTGGGGTCCGGCAAGGAAGTGCTGGCCCCTGTCTGCGGCGAAGGGGAGGGGCAGATGCAGTTTTACGCCTTTTCCAGCTTTCAGGAACTGCGCCCGGGTAAGTGGGGCATCCTGGAGCCCGACCCCCAGGCGTGCAGATTGTCCGAGAATAAAAAAGGGCTGTGCCTGGTGCCGGGACTGGCGTTCGACAAGAGCGGGGCCCGGCTGGGCTATGGGAAAGGTTATTACGACCGCTTTCTGGCGGCGATGGAGATCGACACGGTGGGGCTGTGCTACCAAGCGCTGCTTATGGAGCATTTGCCCGCCGAAAGCCATGATAAAAGGGTTGGCCTGGTGGCCACGGAGGCAGGCGTGACCGTCTGCGCCCGGGAAGGGAGCAAGTTATGAACGAAAGACCAGAGCAGAACAGAAGCCTGGGCGGGGAGCCCCCTCAGGCGGAGCCCCGGGCCACGGGAAGCTTCAAGGTGAAAATTGACGAGCGGGACCTGATGACGGGCCCCGTGGAGGGCCCCCGCCGCCGGCAGCAGCCGGAGATGTACGGGGAGCCTCCGGCGTCCAGCCGCGCGTACCTGACTGAGGAGGAGCGCAAGCAGGAGCGCAAAGCCCATCGCAAGCGCAACCGCATCAAGGCGCGCAAGAATAAGCGCATCTTTAAATTCATGTGGCTGTGCATGGTGCTGCTGACCTCCTTCACCATCGCCAGCTATCTCATTGGCGGCTCCAACGACTTTTTTGCCGTAGGGCGCAATGAGGGCACAACCCTGGTCACCATACCCGAAACGGGCGTGGACGAGGAAGCCCTGGCCAAGATCCTGGCCGACAGCGGTGCCATCGACAAGCCGGAATTTTTCGCCCTGTACTGCAAGGTGAAAAAGGAGGACATGGACGCCTTCCCTCCCGGCGAGTACAGCCTGGAGACCAACAAGGACTATGAGGACATCATCGACACCCTGCAGGGCGGCAACCAGACCCGCGGCGAGGAAGTCACCGTGACCATACCCGAGGGCTATAACGCTTTGGAGATCGCCCAGGTGATGGAGGAGAACGAGGTGTGTACCAGCGCCGAGTTCCTGGACGCTCTGAACAATATGGACTTCACCAATTACAACGTGATTGCCAGCATGGGCAGCACCGAGGGCCGCTATTACAAAATTGAGGGCTACCTGTTCCCGGACACGTATAACTTCTATAAGGGAGAGGATCTGGAGTCCGTCATCGGCAAGATGATCAACAACTTCCAGAACCGCGTTTCCGACCAGGTATACACCCTGGCCGAGCAGCGGGGCATGACCCTGGACCAGGTGGTCATCCTGGCGTCTATTATCCAAGGCGAGGCGGCCAATACCTCGGATATGTTCGACGTATCCTCCGTATTGCACAACCGCCTGGACTTCGGCGCGGAGAACGACATCTTCGTCCTGGCCTGCGACTCCACCATGTACTACCCCTACAAGAACCCCCAGGCCCTCCCCGAAAACCCCATGCCCTATGGCAACTACAACACGTATGAGGTGCAGGGCCTGCCTGCCGGTGCTATCTGCAACCCGGGCGCCGAAGCCATCCTGGCCGCCGTGCGTCCCAATGAGACCCAGTACCTGTACTTCTGCCATTCGGACGAGGGCAAGGCTTATTACGCGGAGAGCTCTTGGCAGCACGAGGAGAACCTGGTGCTGGCTGGCCTGCGCGAACCGGAATGGTAAGGGGGACGCTATGATAAAGGAAAAACCCGAGCTCCTGTCCCCGGCAGGCGACTGGGAGCGCCTGGTGGCCGCGGTAGACTACGGGGCCGATGCCGTGTATCTGGCCGGAAAAAGCTTTGGTATGCGGGCCGCGCCCCAGAATTTCAGCGAGGAAGAGATAAAAAAGGCCGTGGAGTTCTGCCATGGCCGTGGCGTGCGGGTGTACGTCACCTGCAACACTTTGCCCCGCAACGACGAGCTTGAGCAGATCGTCCCCTTCCTGCGCCATTGCCAGGAGGCGGGCGTGGACGCGTTCATCATTTCCGACCTGGGCGTGCTGGCCCTGGCCCGGGAGCACGCTCCCCATGTGCAGCGGCACGTGTCCACCCAAACGGGCATCGTCAATTACGCCGCCGCCAAGGCCTGCTATGACTTGGGGGCCAAGCGCGTGGTGCTGGCCCGGGAGGTGCCTTTGGACGAGATCAAGGGCATACGGGAAAACGTGCCGCCAGAGCTGGAATTGGAGGCTTTTGCCCACGGCTCCATGTGCGTGTCGTTTTCGGGGCGGTGCCTGCTTTCAAACTATATGACCGGCCGGGATGCCAATCGGGGTGCCTGCGCCCAGCCCTGCCGGTGGGAGTACACCCTCATCGAGAAGGAGCGCCCCAACGAAGCCTTCACCCTGGTGCAGGAGGAGAAGGGCGCGTATGTGTTCAACTCCAACGATATGTGCATGATCGAGCACATCCCCGCCATGCTGGACGCGGGGGTACATAGCTTGAAGCTGGAGGGCCGGGCCAAGTCGGCGTACTATGTGGCCTGCGTCACGGCGGCTTACCGGCGCGCCATCGACTTTTTCTGGGAGCATCCCCATGACCCGCTGCCCCCTGAAATTTTGGAGGAGACCGAAAAGATCAGCCACCGGGCGTACTCGCCGGGGTTTTACTTCGGCGGTGAGCCCGGCCAGACTACCGACCGCAGCCAGTACACCCGCAAGTACGAAGTGGCCGCCGTGTGCCAGGGCCGGGAAGGCGGGTATCTGCGCCTGTCCCAGCGCAACCGCTTTTTTAAGGGGGATGTGGCCGACATCCTCCAGCCGGGCAAGCCCAGCCAGACGGCTCCCCTGGACGAGATTTTCAACCAGGACTGGGAGCCCATTGAGGCCGCCCCCCACGCGGAAATGACGGTCTACTGGAAAACCGACCTGGACGTGGCGCCAGGAGCGTACCTGCGCATCAAAAAGCAAAAATAATGGGAAAAAGGCTGGGTGGAGTGCCCGGCCTTTTCATGTTTTGAGGGCGGGGGGCATATCCATTACTAACCGCAAAAGGAAAGGATGGACCCCATGAAAAGTAAAGTTTTGTGCACAGCGCTGGTTTTGAGCCTGCTGTTTTGTGCGATCTTCACACCGGTTGCCCGGGCTGACGAGCTCACGATCACCGCGCCCTCGGTGGTGCTGATGGAAGCGTCTACCGGGGAAATACTCTTTGAAAAGGACTGCCACAACGTGCGACCCTGCGCTTCCATTACGAAAGTCATGACGCTGTGCCTGACCTTCGAGGCCATCGAGGCCGGGCAGCTGAGCCTGACGGACACGCTGACGGCTTCGGCCCACGCGGCGTCTATGGGCGGGTCGGACATCTGGCTCAAGGAGGGCGAGCAGATGTCCGTGGACGATTTGATCAAAGCCACCGTCATTATGAGCGCTAACGATGCCGCCGTCGTGCTGGCCGAGAACGTGGCAGGCAGCGAAGAAGCCTTCGTGCGCATGATGAACGAGAAGGCCCAGGCGCTGGGCATGGCCGACACGGTCTTCAAGAACTGCAACGGCCTGGATGAGGAAGGGCACGTCACCAGCGCCCACGACGTGGCCCTGATGAGCCGCGAGCTGCTGAAATACCCGAAGATACACGACTACACCCTCACCTGGATTGACTACGTGCGGGACGGGGCCACCCAGCTGGTGAACACCAACAAGCTTATCCGCAGCTACAACGGCATCACGGGGCTTAAGACGGGCACCACGTCCCAGGCGGGAAGCTGCATTACGGCCACCGCCGAGCGGGATGGGCTGGCGCTCATCGCCGTGGTGCTGGGGGCGGATTCCACCGACAACCGCTTTGCCGACGCCCGGGCCCTGCTGGACTACGGCTTTACGGGCTGGTCGGTAAAAGTCCCGGAGGCCCCTGTGCTGGAGCCGGCCCCGGTGCTGGGGGGCATGACGGGTTCGGTGAAGCTGGAGGTGGGGGAGAGCCCCAAGCTCCTGATGAAAGCCACGGACACAGCCTCTATTGAGGCAAAGGTGGAGCTGAAAGCGGAGCTGGCCGCGCCCATACAGCGGGGCGACGTGCTGGGGCAGGTGGTCTACACAGCCGGGGGCGAGGCTTTGGCCCAGGTGCCCATTACCGCCGGGGAGGACGTGGAGGCCATTACCTTTGGGTCGGCGTTCCGGTATTTGGTGCGGGGATTTTTCTCACTCTAAAACTTTTTATGAAGAATGGCGAATCTGCCTTGCAAATCACGCGGGTTTATTGTAAAATAGAAACACAAGGAAATATCGCGCCCAGCATGGGCGGAGAAAAGGGGTTTTTAATATGCCGCTGAAACTGCAAGACGGGTATTTGAAGGGCTTCATTGCCCAGCACGAGTATCAGGCCATCGCGCCGCAGGTGGAGAACGCGCACAATATGCTCCAGTCCGGCACGGGGATGGGCAGCGACTTTTTGGGCTGGGTCACGCTGCCCGAGGATTACGACAAGGAAGAATTCGCAAGGATCAAGGCTGCGGCCGCGCGGGTGAAGGAGAACTCGGACGTGTTTATCGTCATCGGCATTGGCGGGTCGTACCTGGGGGCCCGGGCCGCTATTGAGTTTTTGAAGTCCGACCGCTACAACGACATGAAGAAGGATACGCCGGACATCTACTTTACCGGCAACAGCATCAGCTCGACCGCCTTGCAGGAGCTGGTTTCCATCTGCGAGGGCAAGGACATTTCTATTAATATGATTTCCAAGTCCGGCACCACCACGGAGCCTGCCATTGCGTTCCGGGTCTTCCGGGAGATTTTGGAGAAGAAGTACGGCAAGGAGGGCGCTAAGGAGCGCATCTTTTGCACCACCGATAAAGCAAAGGGCACCCTCAAGCAGCTGGCGGACAAAGAGGGCTATGAGACCTTCGTGGTGCCCGACAACGTAGGCGGCCGCTTCTCCGTGCTGACCGCTGTGGGCCTGCTGCCCATCGCCGTGGCCGGGGCCGATATCGATGCCCTGATGGCCGGTGCGCAAAAGGCCATGAAGCTGTACAACGATCCCTGCCTGGAGAAAAACGACTGCTATAAATATGCGGCCATCCGCAATATGCTGTATCGGAAGGGCAAGTCTACGGAGATCATGGTCAGCTACGAGCCCTGCTACACGATGATGAACGAGTGGTGGAAGCAGCTTTACGGCGAGAGCGAGGGTAAGGACCAGAAGGGCCTGTTCCCGGCATCCGTGGTGTTCTCTACCGACCTGCACTCTTTGGGCCAGTTCATCCAGGACGGCTCCCGGAATATGTTCGAGACGGTAGTGCTGATTGACAAGCCCAAATACGAAGTAACCCTGGGCAACGATCCCGAGAACGTGGACGGCCTCAACTACTTGGAGGGCCGCACCATGGCTTTCATCAACGAGAAGGCTTTCCAGGGCACCGTCCTGGCCCACAACGACGGCGGCGTGCCCAATATCGTGCTACACGTGCCCGATTTCTCCGAGGACAGCCTGGGCCAGCTCATCTACTTCTTTGAGAAGGCCTGCGCCATTTCCGGCTATATGCTGGGGGTCAACCCCTTCGACCAGCCCGGCGTGGAGAGCTACAAGAAGAATATGTTCGCCCTTCTGGGTAAGCCCGGCTATGAAGACGCCAAGGCAGCCCTGGAGGCCCGTTTGAACGGCTAAAAGCAAAAACCAAGGAAAAAACCGTACCCCAGGCACTTTGCCGGGGACGGAATGAAAATAAAGGAGAGTTGTATTATGGTCACTCTTTTGACAGGCAAGAAGGGTTCCGGCAAGACAAAGAAGCTCATCGAGTTGGCAAAGGAAGCCGTGGAGAAGTCCAATGGCAACGTTGTCCTCATCGAAAAGGGCCAGAAGCTTACCTATAACCTGCCCTACTCCGTCCGTCTGGTGGATTCCGACGCCTATGACGTAAAGGGCTGCGACGCCTTGCTGGGCTTCATCAGCGGCATCTGCGCGGGCAACTACGACGTCACCGACATCTTCGTGGATTCCACCCTGAAGATCACCGGCACGGACGCTTCCGTTACTGAAGCCCTGGTGGCCGAGCTCAAGAAGCTCAGCGCCGCCGCCGAGACGAACTTTGTGGTCTCCATCTCCGCAGGCGAGGACGAGATCCCCGCCGCTGTGCAGGAGTTCGTTTTGAAGTAAGCTAAAAAAGAGATCGCCGCAGGCCTTGTGAAAAGCCTGCGGCGATATTTTAGTCTTTTTGCTCCTCGTTCTGGGGACAGTATTTTTCGTTTCCAGACTCGATATAGATCAGAAAGTCATTAATTTTCTTTTCGTCCCACCCGGCTGCACGCAGGCCCAAGAGGAACCTGGTCATTTCTTGCATCGTCATAAAAACGGCTCCTTTCTAAAAGTGGTGGTGTCTCCTGCCCTTATTATACCATATCTGTGAAGATTGTCAAACGCGGGCACAAAAAAAGCTTGACAAAACCCGCGCCGCTTATTATAATATATCAGTACGGTATACAGGGTTTTTATGCCCAGCCACAGGAAAGGGAGTTACAGCGTGATCATCGACCTGAAACGCTTTTTCCAGTCTGACGGATTTTCGGAAAAGCTTACACACACGATGGATATGTCCGGTATGGAATTGGGCGGTGTCAAGCCGTTTTGTGCGCCGGTGGAAGCGGGTGTGTCGCTGACATCTTTTGGAGGTTCGGTGGTGCTGGAGGCCCAGGTGGAGTTTTCGCTCACCATGCCTTGTGACAGGTGTTTTGAGACGGTCACGCGGGATTATGCCTATCGGTTTACCCACACCTTAGTGCGTGAGCTGGCGTCGGAGGAAGACGACGGCGAGCTGATTTTGGTGGAGGACGGGAGGCTCGATTTGGACGGGCTTTTGCAGGAGGATATCCTGCTGGAGCTGCCGGCGAAGTTCCTGTGCAGGGAGGATTGTGAGGGCTTGTGCCCCAAGTGCGGAAAGAACCTTAATGAAGGGCCATGCGGCTGCGAGCGGCGGGAGATTGACCCGAGGCTGGAAGCTTTGAAGGCTTTTCTGGTACTGGAAGAAGATTAAAAAGATAGGGGCGGCGGGGTTTCCCGCAGCCTCAGAAGTATAAGGAGGTGTACCTCATGGCAGTACCCAAGGGAAAGGTATCCAGCGCAAGACAGAACAAGCGGCGTTCCAACGTGTGGAAGCTTCAGGCTCCCGCCCTGTCGAAATGCCCTCAGTGCGGAGAATACAAGGCACCTCACAGAGTATGCGGCAACTGCGGCTACTACAACGGGCGTGTGGTGGTAAAGAAGGACGCATAAGCTTGTAAGTCAAGGGGAGGGAACGCATGAGCGCTCCCTCCTTTACCTTTATCCAGGGAGGTGCGGTATGGCGGTCAAAATTGACGGGGTTGAGGAGAGAAGCCGGGCAGAGCGTTTGGGGATTCGGCCGGGGGACGTGCTGGTTTCCATTAACGGGCATGAGATTGTGGACGTGCTGGACTACCGCTTTTTTGAGACCGAGCGGGAGCTGCGGCTTCAGCTCACCCGGGGCGGCGAGCCTTTCACCGTGGAACTGGCAAAGCCTCAGTACGCCACGTTGGGGCTGGAGTTTGCCACTTACCTGATGGACGAACAGCGGTCCTGCCGGAACAAGTGCATTTTCTGCTTCATCGACCAGCTGCCCCCGGGGATGAGGGAAACGCTCTATTTCAAAGACGATGACGACCGGCTGTCCTTCCTCTTTGGCAATTATATCACGCTGACGAATATTGACGACCGGGAGGTCGAGCGCATTTTGCAGATGCACATCAGCCCCATCAACGTGTCGGTGCACACCATGGACCCGGAGCTGCGCTGCGAGATGATGAACAACCGCTTTGCGGGGGAATCCCTGCGGCATTTGTACCGGCTGGCCGAAGGGGGCGTGCAGCTCAACTGCCAGATCGTGCTGTGCCCCGGCGTGAATGACGGGGGGCATCTGGCCTATACTTTGGATAGGCTGTTCTCCCTGGGCGAGGGCCTTTTGAGCGTGGCTTGCGTGCCCGTGGGGCTCACCCGCTACCGGGAGGGGCTGTACCCGCTAAAGCCCTTTGACCGGGATTCGGCCAGGGCGGCGCTGGATATTTTGGAATCCTATGGCGAAAAATTTTTACAGGAGCGCGGTGCACGGACGGTTTATCCCTCTGACGAGTTTTACCTGATTGCCCAGCGCCCCCTGCCGCCGCTGGAATTTTATGAAGACCTTCCCCAAATCGAGAACGGCGTGGGGATGCTGCGGGATTTAGAGGACGCGTTTTTGTGGGCGCTGGAGGAATCGGAGGCGCCAAAGCTGCCGCGCAAGGTTACAATCCCTACAGGGGAGGCGGTGTTTGCGTTTTTGGATTCCATGCTGGATAAGGCCCGGGAGAAGTACCCGGGGCTCACTATTGACCTTGTGCCGGTGCATAACGACTTTTTTGGCGGTTCGGTGGACGTGACCGGGCTGCTGACAGGGCAGGATATAGGCAAGAACCTAAAGGAGCGTGCGTTGGGCGACGAGGTCTTGGTGGCCGGGAATATGCTCAAGGCGGGGGAGGATATCTTCCTGGACGACGTGACCCTGGAGGGCCTTAGCGCGTCCCTGGGCGTACTGGCCCGGCGGGTGGCCAATACCGGGGACGCCTTGTGCGCGGCGGTGCTGGGCGAGGAAGTGTCTGCAAATGACGGACAAAACCCCTATGAAGGGGCCGGACTGTAAAGGAGGAACGGAATATGAAACCCATCGTGGCGATCGTAGGCAGGCCCAATGTGGGAAAGTCGACGCTGTTTAATAAGATCGTGGGGAAGAGGCTGTCCATCGTGGAGGACACGCCGGGCGTGACGCGCGACCGGGTGTTTGGAGACAGCGAGTGGTGCGGCAAGGCTTTTTCGCTGGTGGACACCGGGGGCATCGAACCGGCGTCCAAAGACATTCTGCTGACCCAGATGCGGGAGCAGGCGCAGATCGCCATTGATTCGGCGGCGGCCATTATTTTGGTCACGGACGTGCGGTCGGGAGTGACGGCCACGGACGCGGACGTGGCGGATATGCTGCAAAAAAGCGGCCTGCCCGTTATTTTGTGCGTGAACAAGTGCGACAGCATCGGCGAGCCGCCGGTGGAGTTTTACGAGTTCTATAACCTGGGCTTGGGCGACCC
This sequence comes from uncultured Clostridia bacterium, assembly GCA_947652665.1. Taxonomy (GTDB): domain Bacteria; phylum Bacillota; class Clostridia; order Oscillospirales; family Acutalibacteraceae; genus Acutalibacter. The sequence continues at coordinate 7,968 of CANTDZ010000004.1, read as the reverse complement.
GGTGATGGTGTCCTCTGTCCACGGGCACGGCACGGGGGATTTGCTGGACCGGGTGTGCGAGAACCTGCCCGATGCCGTGGAGGAAGACGACGAGGGCGACGTCATCAAGGTGGCGGTCATTGGCAAGCCCAACGTGGGCAAGTCGTCGCTGGTGAACAAGGTGTCGGGGGAGAACCGCTGCATCGTGTCCGACATCGCCGGAACCACCCGGGACGCGGTGGACACCACCATCGAGAACGAGTTCGGCACCTTTACGTTCATCGATACGGCAGGCCTGCGGCGCAAGAGCAAGGTGGAGGACGCCATCGAGCACTACAGCAACCTGCGCGCCGAAATGGCCGTGGAGCGCGCCGACGTGTGCCTTATCCTCATTGACGCGCAGGTGGGCTTTACCGAGCAGGATTCGAAGGTGGCCGGCATCGCCCACGAGGCCGGGAAGGCGTGCATCGTCTGCGTGAACAAGTGGGACGCCGTGGAAAAGGACGGCAAGACCATGCAGGAGATGCAGAAAAAATTGGAGCAGGATTTTTCGTTCATGTCCTATGCGCCGATTTTGTTCATTTCCGCCAAGACGGGGCAGCGGCTGGATAAGATGTTCGGGCTCATCAAGTCGACGGCGGCCAACAACGCCATGCGCGTCACCACGGGAACCCTCAACGATATTTTGGCCCAGGCCACGGCTCGGGTGCAGCCCCCCACGGACAAGGGCAAGCGCCTGAAAATCTACTACATGACCCAGGCCAGCACCAAGCCGCCCACGTTCGTGTGCTTTGTCAACGACCATGAGCTGTTCCATTTCTCCTACCAGCGGTACTTGGAGAACCGCATCCGGGAGACTTTTGGGCTGGAGGGCACGCCCATACGCCTCATCGTGCGGGAACGCGGCGAGCAAAAATAAGAGAGGATGAGCATCTATGGTAAATGAAAACGCAATCCGAGGAGTTGTTTTGCTGGCTTTGGCGGCCTGCGCGGTGGTGGGCTACTTGTTAGGCAGTGTCAACACGGCCATCATCGTTACCCGGCTCTTTAAGCACAAGGAGGACATCCGCAATTACGGCAGCGGCAATGCGGGTATGACCAACGTCCTGCGTTCGGTAGGCAAGCTGCCGGCGGTGCTGACCTTTATCGGCGATTTCCTAAAAAATGTCTTCGCCGTGCTGCTGGGGTGGCTGATTATGTACCTGGCCATCCGGGTCCTTTTGGACGGCGAAGGCCCAGAGCTGATGCAGATAGGCAAATACATTGCCGGGGTGTTCTGCGTCATCGGGCACATTTTCCCGCTGTACTACGGCTTCCGGGGCGGCAAGGGCGTGGTGGCCGCCGCTGCCATGATTTTGCTGGTGGACTGGCGGGTCTTTTTGCTGGTCATTGCCACCTTCCTGGCGTTTTTCATCTGGAAGCGCATTATATCCCTGGCCTCCATTGCCTGTGCCATATCTTACCCCATCTATACGTTCCTCATCGTGTTTTTCTTTGATTATAAGGGTGCCGGGCACTCCTTGGGATATTTGCTGTTTATTACGGGTGCGTCCCTGTTTTTAGGGCTGCTGGTACTCATCAAGCATCGGTCGAACATCGGGCGGCTGATGCGGGGCGAGGAGAAGCCGGTGTCGGCTAAGAAAAAGGAGAAATAAATGGACTGTACATTTCGGACCCCGGAAGGGAATTTTAATTACCGCGTGGCTGGGGTGATCTGCCAGGACGACAAGCTGCTGGTCATGAAAGAAGAGGCCACGCCTCACTGGTATCTGCCTGGCGGCAGGGTCAAGCTCCATGAGGCCGCCGAAGCCGCCCTCAAGCGGGAGATTGAGGAAGAACTAGGCCTGCCCATCACCATCCAGCGGCCTTTGTGGCTGGTAGAAAGCTTTTTTGTCCTGGAAGGGACTGAGGATAAATTTCACGAACTTTGCCTGTACTATTTGGTGGATTTGCCGTACACGGAACTGCCTGCCGCCGATGTATGGAGGCAGAAAGATTCGGATGGAGCCGAACACATCTTCCGCTGGCTCACCGTGGAGGAGGTAAAAGAGACGCATTTTTACCCGGTATGCCTGAAAGAGAGTTTTCCAAACTTGCCAAATCATCTGGAAATTTGCCAAGGAGATTAGGCGGATTAGCCAAAAAACGGCAAATCTTTTCACAAAAACGGGCTTTTTGAGAAGGCTTTGAGCTGGTTGATATTGACTTTTTTGCCGCAATGTATTATTATAGTGGTCAGACCCCATACTAATTATGTAAATCGAAATCTTTCAGACCGGGAGACCCGGCCGTTAGGAAGTGTAATTTTGGATAAATATGTGATTCATGGCGGCAAACGCCTGGAAGGCGCTGTTGACATCAGCGGAGCAAAGAACGCGGCGGTTGCTATTTTACCCGCTGTTATTTTGGCGGATTCCCCCTGCAGGATCGAAAACCTGCCGGATATTTCGGACGTAAAGACCCTCAACTACATTTTAGGGCAAATGGGCGCGGAGATCGAGTATCTGGACCGCCACACGGTGCTGATCGACCCCCGGCCTATCAACACCGACGGCGTATGTGCGGACGAGGCGCGCAGCATGCGGGCTTCCTATTATCTCATTGGGGCGTTGCTGGGGCGGTACCAGCGAGCTTCGGTGCCACTGCCGGGGGGCTGCAATTTCGGCGTGCGGCCCATCGACCAGCACTTGAAGGGCTTTGAGGCGCTGGGCTGTACCCACTCCTTGGACGGGGGCGGCATCATCTCCGTCAGCGCGGAGGACGGCCTGCACGGGGCCAACATCTATTTGGACGTGCGCAGCGTGGGGGCTACCATCAACATCATGCTGGCGACGGTGAAGGCTCGGGGCCTTACCATCATTGAGAACGCCGCCCGGGAGCCCCATGTGGTGGACCTGGCGAACTTCCTGAACATGATGGGCGCGGACATCCTGGGCGCTGGCACGGATACCATCAAGATACACGGGGTGCAGAAGCTGCGGGGGGCGGATTACTCCATCATCCCCGACCAGATTGAGGCAGGCACCTATATGGTCGCGGCGGCGGCCACCGGCGGCGATGTGACCGTGCGCAACGTGACCCCCAAGCATTTGGAGTCCATCTCCGCAAAGCTGGCGGAAATGGGTGTCGCCATTGAAGAAGGCGACGACAGCGTGCGGGTGTACAACAAGGGGCCCCTGCACCGCTGCACGGTCAAGACGATGACGCATCCGGGCTTCCCCACGGATATGCAGCCGCAGATTACTACGTTGCTTTCGGTGGTGCCGGGAACCAGCATGGTCATTGAGAGCATTTTTGACACGCGCTTCAAATATGTGGACGAGCTGCGCCGCATGGGCGCGGAGATCACCGTGGACGGCAAGATGGCGATTATCGAGGGCGTCAATAAGCTCAAGGGCGCGCCGGTCAAGGCGCTGGACCTGCGGGCTGGCGCGGCCATGGTCATAGCAGGGCTCATCGCGGAGGGCACTACCCAGGTGGAGAACATCCAGTACATCGAGCGCGGCTATGAAACCATCGTCGACAAGCTGGCTCATCTGGGAGCCGACATCTATCTGAAGCAGGAGCCCGACCGCGAGATCGCGAAGCTAGGCTGAAAATAAATGGGAAAATACGGGGGAGCCTGCGGGTTCCCTCTTTTTGTGGAGGTTGCTATGGCAAGGGTTTGTCCGTTGTTCTCGGGGAGCTCGGGAAACAGCTATTACATAGGCAGCAAGTCGGCGGGACTGCTCATTGACGCGGGGCGTAGCGCCCGGCAGCTGGAGGGGATGCTGAAATTGTGCGCCATCGACCCTCTGGCCGTGCACGGCATTTTGGTCACCCACGAGCACACCGACCATACCTCGGGCCTGCGGGTGTTCGCAAAAAAATACGGCGTACCCGTGTTCTGCACGCCGGGTACGCTGGCGGCCTTGGGTACCGCTGCGGCGGAGTTCGAAGCGCGCCCCCTGCCCGACGAGCTGTCCCTGGGCGGCATGACGGTCACTCATTTCCCTGTCTCCCACGACTGCGCACAGCCCGTAGGCTACCGCGTGAATACGGCAGACGGCCGCACCATCGCCCTGGCCACGGATACGGGCATCCTGTCCGATGAGGTCAAGGCAGGGCTGCTGGGGGCCGATTTGGTGATTTTGGAGTCCAACCACGACGTGGATATGCTGCGCTTTGGGCCCTACCCGTACCCCCTCAAGCAGCGGGTGCTGTCGGACAAGGGCCACCTTTCCAACGCCACCTGCGCGGCCTTCCTGCCCGAACTGCTGCAAAGCGGCACCCGGCGCTTCGTGCTGGCCCACCTGAGCCGCCAGAACAACACCCCCGACCTGGCCCTGCAGGCGGCCCAGTCGGCGCTGGTGCAGGCGGGGGCCGTGCCGGACGTGGATTTCCTGCTGCAGGCCGCCCCGGTGGAGAACCGCGCCGGGCGTTCCATCCTGCTGTAAGGGGGCGCTTATGCTCACCGTAAGGATTGCCTGCGTAGGAAAACTGAAAGAGGGCTATTGGCGGGACGCCGTAGCCGAATACGAAAAGCGCCTGCGGCCCCTGTGCAAATTTGAGATCGTGGAGATCCCGGAGTCCCGCCTGCCCAGCGGACCCAGCTCTGGGGAGATCGCCCAGGCTCTGGAGAGGGAAGGGGAGCAGCTCCTGCAAAAGAGCGTGGGGACGGTGTGCCCCCTGTGCATTGAGGGGAAGGAGCTGGATTCCCCGGGCCTGGCGAGACTGCTGGAAAAAGCCATGCAGTCCCCGGGAGCCATTACGTTTGTGATTGGCAGCTCTCACGGGTTGAGCCAGAAGGTCAAGAGCGCGGGGCCGGGCTTTTCTATGTCGCCCATGACGTTCCCCCACCAGCTGGCTCGGGTCATGCTGTGCGAGCAGCTTTACCGGGGCTTTCAAATCCTCGGCGGAACCAAATACCACAAATAAAAAATGCCCCGTCCGCGCTGGACAGGGCATTTCTTTGACAACTATTACAGGTCGAGCTTCATGTCGCCGTCCTTGACCCAGCCCAGCTTGCGCAGGCCGAAGTCGATGGCGAGGGAGAGCACGGCAGGCAGTACAAAGCAGATGAGCAGGAGGCCTATCCAGTCCATGGCGGTGACGGCGGCCTTGGTGCCGGCGGCTACGTCGCTCAGCCAGCCGGAGTACACGCCGATCTGCCCCACCAGGCCGCAGGTGCCCATGCCGCTGGAGATGGGCGCGCCGTTCATCTGCATCTTAAAGAGACACGTGGCCAAGGGCCCGGTGACGGCCGAAGCCAGCGTAGGCGCGATCCAAATGCGGGGGTTTTTGATGATGTTGGACACCTGCAGCATGGAAGTGCCCAGTCCCTGGGCCACCAGGCCTCCCCAACGGTTCTCGCGGAAGCTGATGACCGCAAAGCCCACCATCTGGGCGCAGCAGCCGGCCACCGCTGCGCCGCCGGCCAATCCGGTAAGGCCCAAGGCCGCGCAAATGGCCGCGCTGCTGATGGGCAAAGTAAGTGCCACGCCCACCAGCACGGAGACGAAGATGCCCATGAAGAAGGGCTGCAAATCGGTGGCCCACATGATGAGACTGCCCACGCTGGCCGCCGCTGTTCCAATGGCCGGGGCGAACAGGTAGGCCAGGGCCGCGCCGGAGAGGATCGTGACCGAGGGTGTGACCAGGATGTCTACGGGCGTCTTTTTGCTGACCAGCTTGCCCAGCTCGGCCGCAATAATGGCGATGAGCAGCACCGCTAAGGGGCCGCCTTCGCCGCCCAGGGTGTTGGAGGCGCTGCCCACGGCGGTCAGGGAAAAGAGCACCAGCGGGGGCGCTTTGAGCGCGTAGCCAATGGCCACGGCCATAGCAGGCCCGGCCATGGATTTGGCGAAGTTGCCAATCTCCTCCAGCATCACGAACCCGGTCTGGGTGCCGATGGTGGAGATGATCGTGCCGATGAGCAGGGAGGCGAAAAGGCCTTGTGCCATAGCGCTCATGGCATCGACGAAGTAAAGGCGGCAATATGCTTTGACGGTTTGCCACAACCCGGCTTTTTTGGCGGGAGCGGCTTCTTTTTTGGTTTCCATAAGAGAAGATTCCCCTTCCTTAAAAAGTTGAGTATATATTGGCTATGTTGCCCAGGGAAAGCGCCTGCCCTCAGCTGGGGGATCGCCGCCGGAGGCTTTCCGGTTTACAGGTCGTCCCCGTCCCCTACTGGCAGTGCGCCGCGCCCGGGCCGTTTAAGTTTTCGCAAAATATGATACCATAAGACGGTGGTATTTGGCAACGGGGTACGGAAAATTTTTTCCTGTTGAAAAAGCGCGCACTTTGTAGTATACTATATCCTGTATAGTTACATCTGCGGCCCCTCTAAATAAAAGTAAGGATGATTAACGGATGATAGGAACGGATATCGCCATAGACCTGGGAACTTCATATTTCAAGGTGTATCTTGACGGAAAGGGCATCGTGCTCAGCGAACCCGCTGTCATTGCCGTGGACAACATGACCGACGAGGTCGTGGCCATCGGCACCGAGGCCTATAAAATGCTGGGCCGCACCTCGGAGCGCATTACGGTGGCCCGCCCCCTGTGCAACGGCGTCATATCGGACTTTTCCCTGGCCGAGCACCTCATCACCTACTACCTTAAGAACCTGGGCAACAGCCGGGTGTTCATGCCCCGGGTGGTGGTCAGCGTGCCCTGCGGGGTCACGGAGGTGGAAAAGCGCGCGGTGGTGGACGCCATCAGCGCCGCCGGCGTGCGCAAAGTGTGCCTCATTGAGGAGCCCGTGGCGGCGGCCATTGGGGCGGGGGTGGATATTGCGGCGCCCCACGGCACTATGATCGTGGATATTGGCGAGGGAACCACGGACATGGCGGTGATCTCGCTCAACGGCATCGCCATCGCCAACTCCACCCACACAGCCGGGGATGATTTTAACGACGCCATCGTAAAATATGTGCGCCGCAAATTCAACCTGGTCATCGGCGACCGCATGGCCGAGCAGGCCAAACGGGCCATTGGCTGCGCGTACCCCCGGAAAAAGCTGGAGACCTTCGTGTTAAAGGGCCGCAATGCCATGAACGGCTTGCCGGAGACGACCATCATGAACTCGGACGAGATGATCGAGGCCCTCATCGAACCCGCGATTACCATCGTGCGCACGGTACAGGCCACCCTGGAGGAGACCCCGCCGGAGCTGCTGGCCGATATTTTCACCGACGGCATTTATTTGACGGGCGGGTCGGCGAACCTGTACGGGTTTTCGACGCTGCTGCAAAAGAAGACGAAGGTGCCGGTGGTGACCTTCGACAACCCGGAAAACTGCGTGGTTCTGGGTGCGGGGCGGGCCATTAAGTACATAGATAAGATGGACGGGAGAAGCCACGGGAAGATGAATCCGCTGGTGTCTTACGGATGAGACAGCCAGCTGAGGATGCCGTCAAGATCGGGTGTCATGGGATGGGCGTTCCCTCTTTCACAATCGGACAAATAATCCTGGCAGGCCTTGACGATTTCTTTTTGATGGTGGTTGATGATCGTGTAAATCTGCGTTAGAAAAGCATTATTTTCAATCCGATACTTTTGTATGTACTGGCGGTCGATGGGGAACAGCTTGATATAATGAATGCCGTGGTGATGGTTTGGGCGCGTGCCTGCGTTTGGTGGGAGCGGGAAGTATTGGCTTTTAGGCGTTATGGGGGATATATTCGAGCGGAGCGGCACGACGAAATCCCTTTTTGCTCCTTTATAATTCAGCCGCACTAATAAGACACAGGGCCGACCTTTCTCGTTTGCAAGCAGTTCTTTATCTGTATTTTGCGTGTGGCATTTTGCGTAAAATTTTGGGTCTACTTTTACTAACTGCATAAATCCTCCTAAAAAAGCAGAGCCGCCTAAACAAGGCGGCTCCGACACACAAGTGAATGATATTCTACATTATTGTCCCGTCATTCGCGGAGACAAAACATACAGGTGGGTGATATTATAAAGGAGCAAAAAGGGATTTCGTCGTGCCGCTCCGCTCGAATAT
>CANTDZ010000003.1 GCA_947652665.1 uncultured Clostridia bacterium | reverse complement strand
TTTAATGCAGTTCCTGTATACGCTTCGTCAGAACTGTTTTTCACAGTAATAGCACCAGTTGTAGCTACTGTTACTGTCAGTTCTGTAGGTGTTGTTGCCGCCATAGCCGCCATCGGGAACATGGTAAGCACCATCATGACAGCGAGCACAGCGGACAAAATTTTCTTGCTCATACGTTTTCGTTCCTCCTTGAATTAATGTTTGGTCGGGCTTGGATCGTATTGTTCAGTCGTGCATGTCTCCTTCCTCTGTGGATTTGCTTATAGTAAAGCGCCGGGACTTTACACCCAATAGCGCACAAGCAGCGAAAGCTTCCACCGCGCCTTTTGGGGCGCAGATTATCAAAACATATATGTTTTAACTGAAGTTCTCACAGCTAATATACCACAAACCGCCCGATAGTTCAAGGCTATTTTCGATTTTCCCGCAATATTTTTTACACCTTTTGACCATCTTGCTACTTATTAAAAGGTGTACATTTAGAAAATACATCCTCCCTCTCTAAATTTCGCAAGCCCTGGCAATCCGCCCCCATTTGTGGTACCATTAAGAAAACCCCATTCTGGACGTAGGAGAGAAACCCCATGACCATCCAACAGCTGCACTATGCCATCACGATTTCCGAAACCGGCTCCATCAACAAAGCCTCCGAGCTGCTCTACGTAGCCCAGCCCTCCCTGACCAGCTCCATGCAGGAACTGGAAAAAGAGTTCGGCCTGACCATCTTCCACCGCAGCGGCCGGGGCGTCACCCTGACGCCGGAGGGCGCCGAGTTCATCCTGTACGCCCGGCAGGTCTACAGCCAATATGAAGGCTTTATGGACCGCTTTGGCAAAGCGAAAAACCGCAAGAAAAAATTCAGCGTGTCCACCCAGCACTACTCTTTTGCGGTCAAGGCCTTCGTGGAGCTGGTGAAGGAGTTCGACACCTCCCAATACGAATTCGCCATTTACGAGACCCAGACCAAGGCCGTCATCTCCGACGTGGCCAACATGAAAAGCGAGGTAGGCATCCTCTACCTCAGCGACTTCAACCGCTCGGCTATGGGCAAACTCCTGCGCACAGCCGGGCTGGAGTTCCACCCGCTCATCACCTGCAACCCTTATGTATACCTGTGGTCGGGCCACCCCCTGGCAAAAAAGGAATCCATCCGCTTTGAAGAGCTTCAGGACTACCCCTGCCTGTCCTTTGACCAAGGGGACGCCGGTTCCTTCTACTACGCGGAGGAAGTCTTGAGCACCAGCGAATACCTGCGCACCATCAAAACCAACGACCGGGCTACCATGCTCAACCTGATGGTAGGCCTTTACGGCTACACCCTGTGCTCGGGCATCATCTGCGAGGAGCTAAACGGCAGCGACTACATCGCCGTCCCCTTTGCCTCGGACAGCGTCATGGAGATTGGCTACGTAACCAAAAAGAACACCATCCCCAGCTCCATCGGAAGCCTATATATTGAAAAAATCCGGGAGTATCTGGGCAGCCAGTTATAGATTCAACCTATAACTCAATATCCGTCCGGCGTATTGGACAAACCAACCCTCCTTGGTTATAATAAAAAACACAAACCTTAAGGAGGAAGAACATGAAGAAAAATTTATTCACCCGCATTGTGAGCCTGGCGCTCAGTGCCGCGCTGCTGCTTTCCTTGGCAGCCTGCGGCTCGTCCGAGGATTCGTCGTCCGCCGCTGGCGGCAGCACCGACAAGAAGATCACCGTAGGCGTATCCCCGGTGCCCCATGCCGAGATTTTGGAAAACGCCGTCAAAGACGTCCTGGCCGACGAGGGCTGGGAGCTTGAGGTCGTGGTCTTCCAGGACTACGTGCTGCCCAACACCGCCCTGGAGGAGGGCGAGCTGGACGCCAACTATTTCCAGACCCTGGGCTACATGAACACCCAGAACGAGGAGAGCGGCCTGCATCTGGCTGCGGTGGCCGGCGTACATATTGAGCCCATGGGCATCTACTCCCAGAAGTACAAGTCCCTTTCCGAGCTGCCCGACGGCGCGGAGATCGGCGTGCCCAACGACACCGACAATATGCAGCGGGGCCTGGAGCTCCTGGTGCAGAAGGGCCTCTTAAATTCCCTGGGCGGCTACGGCACTGATGAGAGCGTCACCGCCGAGTCCCTGTCAAACGATCCCGAGGCCAACCCCCACGGCTACAAGATCACCACCCTGGAAGCCGCCAGCCTGCCTCTGTCCCTGCCCGACCTGGACGCGGCGGCCATCAACGGCAACTACGCCATCGGCGCGGAGCTGCCCGACGAGTACCCGGCCTTGGACATTGAGGAGTTCGACGATGACACCACCGTCCGCCGGACAAACTTCGTGGTCGTAAAGCAGGGCAATGAAGAGTCCGAAAAAACAAAAGCGCTCGTGAAGGCGATCCAGTCCGACGCCGTTCAGAAATACATCGAGGATACCTATAAAGGAGCGGTTATTTCCTCCTTCATCGATGCGGAATAAACCATGATCGAAATAAGCAACGTGCGGAAATCCTTTCAGGATGTGGAAGTCCTGAAAGGAATTTCCCTTGAAATAAAGGATCACGAAATTTACGGCATCGTAGGGCAGAGCGGCGCGGGCAAATCGACCCTGCTGCGCTGCATCAACGGACTGGAGCCCTATGATTCCGGCAAGATCGTGGTGGACGGCACCCTGGTAAGCAGCCAGGACAAGGCCCAGCTGCGCAATCTGCAAAAGCGCATGGGCATGATCTTCCAAAGCTTCAACCTCTTGGAGCGCCTGGATGTTTACGAAAACGTGGCGCTGCCCATGAAGTTTTGGGGCATCAGCACGAAGTCCGAGGAAAGCAAAAAGAAAATCCGGGAGCTCATCGGCCTGGTGGGCCTGGAGGAAAAGATGCACGCCAAGCCCCGGGAGCTTTCCGGCGGCCAGAAACAGCGGGTGGCCATTGCCCGGGCCCTGGTGCTGGACCCCCAGTTCCTGCTGTGCGACGAAGCTACCAGCGCCTTGGACCCGGAAATCACCAAGGGCATTTTAAGCCTTTTGCAGCGCATCAACCGGGAAATGGGCATTACCGTGGCCATCGTCACCCACCAGATGGAGGTGGTCAAGCAGATTTGCGGCCGGGTCGCGTTTTTACATAACGGCAGCGTGCTGGCCCAGGGCCGTCCCGAAGAACTGTTCATCCGGCCGGCTCACCCGGAAATCAAAGCGTTTTTGCGGGACAGCAGCGAGCTTCTGCCAACAGAGGGCGTGAACATCCAGATCTTCTTCCTGGGCGAGGACTCGGGGGAGCCGGTGGTCACGCAGATGGCCCGGGAGCTGGGCCGGGACTTCAGCATCTGCTGGGCCAAGCTGGAGGATTTCCGCGACAACGTCTATGGGAGCCTGGTGCTCAACGTAGAGGAAGCGGACAAGGAAGCCGTGTGCAATTTCCTGGAATCGAAAAAAGTCGCCTGGGAGGTGCTGTGATGGGTATCGTTTCGAATGCAAGCATGGGCGGCGTCATCCTGACGGCCCTGTGGCAGACGCTGTATATGGTGTTCTGGTCGACCCTGTTTTCCGTGGTGATCGGGTTCATCCCGGCCATCATCCTGACGCTCACCGCGCCGGACGGGCTGCGGCCTATCCGGCCGGTCTATGAGATTTTAAGCTTTTTGGTCAACGTGTTCCGCAGCTTCCCCTTTGTGATTCTGCTGGTGCTGGTAATCCCCTTCACCCGGCTGGTAGTGGGCAAGGCGATCGGAACCACGGCGTCCATTGTGCCGCTGACCCTGTCGGCCATTCCCTTCATCGCCCGCATCATCGAGACCAGCCTGCGGGAAACCGACCCGGGGGTCATCGAGGCGGCCAAGTCCTTTGGGGCGTCCAACTGGCAGATTTTGTGGAGGGTCTATATCAAGGAGTCGGTGCCCCGCATCTTAAACGGCGTGGTGCTGCTGATTATTTCCCTGGTAGGCTACTCGGCCATGGCCGGCACCGTGGGCGGCGGCGGCATTGGCGACATTGCCATACGGTTCGGCTACCAGCAATACCGGACGGACTACCTGGTCGTCTGTTCCATCATCCTGATCGTGTTTGTCCAGCTTATCCAGATGATCGGCAACCACTTGTACAAGCGGCTGTCCTAAGGAGGTTCAAAATGGCGGATTATCAACTGATGGCCCAGCAGATCGAAGCCGTGTCCGAAATCGACCAAGATTTCGTGCCGGTGCTGTCCAACGCTTCGGCCATCCTGAACGAAGGCCTGGACCGGATCAACTGGGCAGGCTTTTACCTGATGGACCAGGGCAGCCTGGTCGTGGGGCCCTTCCAGGGGAAGGTGGCCTGCGTGCGCATCGAAGTAGGCCGCGGCGTGTGCGGTACGGCCGTGGAAACCGGAAAGCCCCAGCGGGTGGACGACGTGCACGCGTTCCCCGGGCACATTGCCTGTGACAGCGCATCCCGTTCGGAAATCGTCCTGCCTATCCGCAGCGGCGGCCGAATTGTAGGCGTGCTGGATATTGACAGCCCGGAGACGGGACGGTTCCAGGAAAGCGACGAGCACGGCCTGGCAGAAGTCGTGAAGGTGCTGGAAAAGGTCACGGATTTTTCGAGGCTTAGAGTGTAAATTAGATAAAGAAGGGCCCCGCCTGTGGTTTGCGCAGGCGGGGCCCTTCTTTATGTTTTATTTTCTATCTGTCAAATTTCCCGGCGCGGCTGCACGGCCATGTACGCCGGACGTATAATCTTGCCGCCGCCTATCAGCTCCTCAATGCGGTGGGCGCTCCACCCCGCAATACGGGAGATGGCAAAAATGGGCGTGTAGAGCTCCATGGGCAAATCGAGCATACTGTAAATGAAGCCGCTGTAGAAGTCCACGTTGGCCGAGACGCCCTTGTAGATTTTGCGCTCCTTGGTGATGAGCTGCACAGCCAGGCGCTCCACGTTGGTGTAAAGCTTGTATTCCTCCGTGCGGCCCTTCTCCGCCGACAGGCCCTCTACAAAGCTGGCCATGGTCTTGGCGCGGGGGTCGGACATGGAGTAAACCGCATGGCCCATGCCGTAGATGAGGCCGGAACGGTCGAAGGCCTCCTTGTGCAGGAGCTTCTGCAAATACGCCGTGATCTCCTCCTCGTCGCCCCAGTCCTTCACGTGCTCCTTGATGTCCTCGAACATCTGCACAACCTTGATATTGGCGCCGCCGTGCTTGGGGCCCTTTAAGGAGCCCAGCGCCGCCGCGATGGCCGAGTACGTATCCGTGCCCGAAGAAGTGACCACGTGGGTGGTAAAGGTAGAGTTGTTGCCGCCGCCGTGATCGGCATGGAGAATGAGCGCGATGTCCAGCACCTTGGCCTCCAGTTCGGTATACTGGCAGTCCGGGCGCAGGATGCGCAGGATGTTTTCGGCCGTGGACAGCTTGGGGTCGGGCTGGTGGATGAACAGGCTCTGGCCATCGTGATAGTGCCGGTAGGCCTGGTAGCCGTACACCGACAAAAGCGGGAACAGCGCGATCAGCTGGATGCACTGCCGCAAAACGTTCTCTACAGAAATATCTTCGGCTGCTTCGTCATAGGAATATAAGGTGAGCACGCTGCGGGCCAGGGTGTTCATCATGTCGCTGCTGGGAGCCTTCATGATGATGTCCCGCACAAAGCTGGTGGGCAGCGTCCGGTAAAAGGACAGCAGCTCACAGAATTTTTTGAAGGGCTCCTCCTGGGGCAGGTCGCCAAAAAGCAGCAGGTACGCGATGCGCTCATATCCGAAATTATCCCCCTTGGGCTGGCGGCGGATGAGCTCCTCCACATTATACCCCCTGTAGAAAAGCTTGCCCTCGCAGGGGACGGTTTTTCTGTCTACCACCTTGCTGGCTTCAATCTCCGAGATGTTCGTCAGCCCCGTCAGAACGCCTTTGCCGTTCAGGTCGCGCAGGCCGCGCTTGACATCATACTGCTGGTAAAGGTCCGGGTCAATCTGATTGTTTTCCAGGCACAAGCGGGAAAATTCCCGCACCTCCGGCCGGATCTCCGAATAAATAGACATATAATCTCTCCTTTCTCGTTTTCTTGTTTTAGGATTTATTATACTAAAGCACAGCCCCCACCACAAGGGGGAATTTGTAAATTTTTTTGTGGAGGTAAACATTTCTATGCAGACATTGAGGAAATTTTTCCGGAATCTCATTATAATCGCCTCCGCCGCCGTGTGCGTCTGGTGCGCCGGGGGCAGGCTCCAGCAGTGGGCCCGGGAGCAGGGGGAGGACGCCCTGCTCTTTGCCGCAGGCATCCAGGCGGAACCTGCCAATACCCCCTCCCCCACCCCTGCCAGCGGCCCGGACGCAGCCTCCACCACCCTCTCCGGCGAGATGGAATATTTCCTGCCCGATGACGGCGTCGTCCCCTTCCACAGCGACCTGCTCCCCGGGCTTTCCGCCACCCCCGAGCCCGGCCGCGCTACAGGCTCCGTGGAGGAAATCCACCTGGAGGGCGGCCAGCAAATCGACAACTTCTTCGTGAAGGACACCACGGAATCCGGCACCGACCTAAACGCCGAGCTTTTGGAAGACCCCGCCGTCCAGCTAAAGGGCGACGGCAGCATTGAGGTGCTGCTCTACCACACCCACACCTCCGAATCGTACATGGACGCCCACACCGGCTTCTATTACACAGACATGGAGACCCGCACCCAGAACCAAGACAAGAGCGTCGTGGCCGTGGGCCAGGAGGTCAAGAAGGCTCTGGAAGCCCGGGGCATCGGCGTGGTGCACGACACGTCTGTGAACGACACGCTTTTTAATGGCTCCTACTCCCGCTCCTGGGAGGTGCTGCAAAACAACCTGGCCCAGTACCCTACCATACAAGTCACCATCGACCTGCACCGGGATTCCATGACCACCCAGGAGGGCGTCAAATATAAGCCCACGGCCGAGATAAACGGGCGCAAGGCTGCCCAGTTTATGGTGCTGGCTGGCTGCGATGCCGACGGCGGCTGGGGCGACTTTCCCGACTGGCGCGACAACCTGCACCTGGCCCTGCGCGTCCAGCAGACCGCCATGCAGCTGTACCCCGACCTGCCCCGCCCCCTGAGCTTTTCCAACAACAAGTACAATATGAACGCCACAAAAGGCTCCCTGCTCATCGAGGTGGGCACCGAGGTCAACACCGTGGGCGAAGCCAAATACACGGGCAGCCTGCTGGGCGAAATTTTGGCGGAAACGCTTCTTGGAAAATAATCCCAGGTATGGATGGCCCCGCGCTGGCCATGCTAGTAAAAAAAGAAAGGCGGTCTAGCGCGGTGGCAAAAAGGAAAAATCAACCAAAGCGGGAGGAAAGGCGGGCCTTCTGGTTCTCCCTGGCCCTGAGCCTGTTCGTCTTTATGACAGCGGCCGGCCTGTTAGTTGTGGACTACCAGGGCCGCAAGCTGAGCTTCGGGGACAGCACGCCGCCCGTGGCACTGGACAGGCAGTCCGACCCGCCCAAGCTGCATATAAAGGCATTCGGCATAGAGGAGGACATCGACGCCACCGGGCTCGACAGCGCCATTGACTTCCTCTGTGATTTCGGCTGCATCCCGCACAAGTAAGGGGGCATTGGATGGATCTCCTCTCCCGCCTGATGGGTATCTGGGGCTGGGGGCTTACGGGAGTGGGCATCTTCGGCGTGGCCCTGGGGGCCCGGCTCTGCGCCCGGCCGCCCAAGAGGCGCATCCTGCTCCGGGCGTCCTGCACGCCTAAGAAGCCGGAAAAGCTGCCGCACTCCATCTATACCCCGCCGCCCTCCCGGCGCTACCGGCATTACGTGGCCCGCAAGTAAAAATATTTTTTCCCCGCAAAACCGCCAAAATCAACTATATATGGTATTCCTACGGCACGGCCTGTCCAATTTCAAAGTTTATTTACAGAATATTTCCTTTTTAGAAAAATAGAGAGGTCAAAAAGGAGTACAATATGGTTACAAACGTGTAACTAATGCTCTCGCGAAAGGAAGTAACCGCTATGAACCACAAGCTTCGCAAGCGCATAAGCGCCGGGCTGATGGCCCTTTGCATATTCGCCGCTACGCCCCTGAATGCTATGGCCCGTACCATTTCGGAGATCGAAGCCGAGCAGACCCAGCTCCAGGCCGAGCGCGACAACCTGCAGGCCCAGCTGGAACAGCTTCGGGACGACGAGGCCCAGAAGCAGGAGTATCAGGAAACCCTGCAAAAGCAGATCGACGTGGTGGAGGACCAGATCGACTCGGCCATCCAGGATATTGACGCTTTGAATTTGAGCATCAAAGAGCTGACCATGAAGCTGGACAAGTCTGAGGAAGAAATGAGCGACACCATCCAGGAGTTCCGGCAGAGGGTTGTGGCGCTGTACAAGGCCGGGTCGGTAAACACCCTGCAGATTTTGCTGGACTCCACCAGCTTCAGCGATTTCTCCACCCGCACCGAGCTCATCAACGCTATGAGCCGCCGGGACAAGGAGCTGGTCGACAAAATCAAAGCTTATATGGAAGCTACCGAGGACGAGCGCACCGAGTGCGAAGCCCAGAAGGCCAAGGTCGCGGAGCTGAAAAAGACGCTGGAATCCAAGCAGGAAGAACTGGACGGCCTCTATAAAGAAAACGCCCAGGCCATTGAGGATTTGCAGGGCGCGCAGGCTGCCACCCAAAACACCCTCCAGCGCAATCAGGAGGAGCTGGACGCCAACGAGGCGGAGATCGCTGCGTTGATTGAAGCCCAGCGCAAATATGAAGAAGAACAAAAGCGTCTGGCCGAAGAGGCCGCTGCCAATGCAGCCGCCAACGGCGGGGGCGGCGGAGGCTCCGTGGTCTACCCCAGCGGGGGCGGCGGCGTGGCCGGGTTTAACCCCATTTGGCCCCTGCCTGGCGTGTCTTACATATCGGCCGGATACAACGGCTACCCGGGCCATAAGGGCCTGGACATCGCAGGGCCCTACGGCACGGCTGTGGTCGCGGCGGAGTCCGGCACCGTCATTGAGGCCAACAACTACGACTCCTGGGGAATGTCCTGGGGCTATTACGTGCTCATTTACCACAACGGCACCTATACCACCCGTTATGCCCACCTGAGCAGCGTGGCTGTCAGCAAGGGCCAGACGATCTCGGCGGGACAGATTGTGGGCTACGAGGGCGCTACCGGCAACGTTACCGGGCCCCATCTCCACTTTGAGGTCTACCAGAACGGCAACCGCGTGGACCCCATGCAGTTCCTGTAAGCTTGTCAATGGAAAGTTAAAAGCACTAGGAGAAAGCTATGGCTGCTGTTACATCGTTAGGACTTGGGAAAACAATGGAGAAGAAGCTTCATGCAGTCGGCATACATACAGCGGAAGACTTAAAAGCTATTGGCAGTAAACAAGCCGTATTCCGGCTTAAAGAGCTATATCCCAACACTTGTGTTGTTATTCTTTATCATTTGGAGGCCGCAATACAAGGTGTTGAAATAAAGCGGCTGGACGCCGTTTGCAAGTCAGAGTTAAAAGCGTTCTTTCAGCAGTTATAAATTCCAGATTGAAAAAAGAGGGGCGCTCTTGTGGAGAGCGTCCTTTTTGTATGTGGAGGAGATTGAATGAAAAGATTTCTTGCGGCGGCTTTTACCGCCCTGCTGGTCTTGGCTTTCCCCATAACCGCCCTGGCCAACTCCGCCGAACCCCCCAGCCTGACCATCCTGGTGCGGGGCGGGCCGGAGGATTTGGACGTGTCCATCCAGCTAACGGACGCGCAGTCCAAACAGGTGTCGGACATCCAGCTGGAGCTTAAAAAGCGGCCCTTCACACGGTACTACCAGTGGTATGGCGACTTGTCCCCCTGGATGCTGGAGTTCCGCTACGATATGCCCCCCGATGCCCAGGTGGAAGCCGCCCTGGTGGCCCGGGGGCAGGGCGTCCACCTGGTGCTGCCCCTGGACGGCCTGCCCACCTGGTACACGGGCTACAGCCGCCTTTTGACCTTAGACATCCCCAACGGCCGGCTGCTGGAGGGCGAGCATCCCCTCTGGTGGGTGGCGCTGAAATTCCTGCTGCGGCTGGGCTCGACCCTGCTCATCGAAGGGGTGGTGTTCTGGCGGTTCGGCTACCGGCAGAAGGAAAGCTGGTTCGACTTCCTTGTCACCAACCTCATCACCCAGGCGGGGCTCAACCTGTTCCTGTTCGGCCAGCAGCTGGAGACCCACTCCATCTTTATTATGGTGCTGCTCTTTGCCGAGCCCGTCATCTTCCTGCTGGAGCTCCTCCTGCTGTGCACCTTCGTAAAAGAAAAAAAGAAGCTCGTCACGGCGGCCTTCACATTTGCGGCCAACCTGGCGAGCCTCACTTTGGGCTGGATTTTTATCGTGCTTTTCCCGCTTTGATTTAGAAGCGGTTGTTCCGGCGGAACTGCTGGCGGGTCTTCCAGTAGCCCATCTGCTGCTTGAGGTAGTGGAAGAAGTCGCTGCCGAAGAACAGCCAAATGTTCAAAAGGGCCAGCAGGATCGCCACCCGGGACGGCCAGCCGCCAATAATGAACATCCAGATAAAATAGAGGATGTCCGCCAGCGCCAGCCACTTGACCTTGATGGGCAGGATGAAAAACAGCATCAGCTGGTTGTCCGGGAACACCGCCGCGTAGGCGAAAAACAGCGACATATTGAGGAAATGGTTGACGCCATAGCCCGTCACAAACCCCGCCAAAATGCATCCCACGATGCCGCACAGGTAGAACAGGTTAAAGCGGAACGTGCCCCAGGCGCTCTCCAAGGCGTTGCCCATGAGGCAGTAAAAGTAGAGGCTGAACACAATCCAGATCACCGAGCTGTTGGGGGGCAGGAAAATAAACGTGATGATCCGCCACACCTGGCCCTGCAGGATGAGCCCCCGGCTAAAGGCCAGCAGGGCGGACACCCGGCCGCCAAAAAGCAGGTCGCCCACAAAAACTGCCAGCATGACGCCCGTGATAAAATACATGATGCGCGGCACGGAATGCCGCCCAAATTTCCTCTCCAAACGATCCATCCAATTCATAAGGCTGTGCCCCTTTCGCGTGAGATTCTTTCCCTAAGCATAGCAAGTTTTGCGGCGTATGTCAATACGCTTGCGCTTTGGCGCGCAATGTGATAAAATGAGACTAATAGCGTGCAAGGAGGTACATATGAGAAAACAGGGACACAGCGGCCCTGCCCCCCACCGGACAAGGCTGGGGCCGGTAGCAGGGCTGTTCATACTGGCGGTGCTGTTCATTCTATCCAGCCGCCTGGGGCCCATGGGCACCGACGCGCCGGAGGGAATCCCATCCTTACCACTGCCGGAAAACGCGGAGCAGACCTACGGCCTGAACGTCTACTTTTTGGACGTGGGCCAGGGGGACAGCGAGCTCATCCAAATCCAATGCGAGAGCGGCTATTTTAACGTGCTTATTGACACCGGCGAGTACCAATACGCCGACGGCCTGACCGACACCCTGCGGGACCTGGGCGTTGAAAAAATCAATGCCCTGGTGTGCAGCCACCCCCACACCGACCACATGGGATGCATGGCGCGCATCGTGCAGCGCTTTGACATTGGCAACATCTATATGCCCTTGCTGCCCGACGACCGCACCCCCACCGGCCGCGCTTACGAGGCCCTTTTGGACGCCGTAGACGATAAGGGCCTCACCGTCATCCGCCTGCACGAGGACGCCCTCCTGGAGTCCCCGCCGGGGGCGCAGTTCCAGGTCATGTCGCCCCGCATGGACGCCGATTGGGAAGACACCAACAACTACTCCGCGGTCATCCGCCTGGTGTATGGCGAGACCTCCTTCCTCTTTACCGGGGATGCGGAGTCCCAAAGCGAGAAGGTCATTTTGGAGGACGGGTACGGGGTCAGCGCCGACGTTCTCAAATGCGGGCACCACGGGTCGTCCACTTCTACTACCACGGCGTTTTTAGATGCCGTCAACCCATACTACGCCGTTATCAGCTGCGGCCTGGATAACTCCTACGGCCACCCCCACCGGGAGACCATGCAGAAGCTGAATGAACGAGATATCGCCATTTATCGCACCGATGAGGACGGCACTGTGCTGGCCCGGTCGGACGGAAAGGACATCACATTCGAGACCGGCCTGCCCAGCGTGCAGGGAAAAGACGATTAAGTTTAAGGAGAGATCATCATGCTAACGGAAAAGAAACGGGAATTCATCGAGTTCATGCTGTCCGCTGACGTGCTGCGCTTTGGCCATTTCGTCACCAAAAGCGGCCGCAACACCCAATACTTCGTCAACACCGGCAACTATAAGACCGGCGCGCAGCTTTCCCGCCTGGGCGGCTACTACGCAGACCTTGTGGCCGATACCATCGGCGGGGACTTCGACGCCATGTTCGGCCCGGCCTATAAGGGCATCCCGCTGGCGTCAGCCTGCGCGGTGGCCCTCTATCAGAACCACCAGAT
This sequence comes from uncultured Clostridia bacterium, assembly GCA_947652665.1. Lineage (GTDB taxonomy): Bacteria > Bacillota > Clostridia > Oscillospirales > Acutalibacteraceae > Acutalibacter. Next base: position 39,562 of record CANTDZ010000003.1, on the reverse strand, counting down.
CGACAAGCCCTACTTCTTTAACCGCAAAGAGATAAAGGATCATGGCGAGGGCGGCTCCACGGTGGGCTACAAGCCCCAGGACGGCGACCGGATCATTATCATCGAAGACGTGATCACCGCCGGCACCGCTGTGCGCGAGACCATGCCCATCCTAAAAGCCTGCGCCAATGTGACAGCCCCCCATATGTACATCAGCGTCGACCGCTGCGAGGTGGGCGCCACCCCCGGCAAGACCGCCATCATGGAGGTGCAGGAGGAGTTCGGCATCCAGGTCCACCCCATCGTGACCGTGGTGGACATCCACGAATATTTGCAGCAAAACGGCACCGACCCCTCCCTTTTGGAAGCCATGGAGGGGTACATGGAGCAGTACTGCATCCTGCCCTAAGCAAAGCAAGCATAAAAAACGGGGGGCCTTGTGGGGGCTCCCCGTTTTGATTATGCGTTCTCCGGCCGCCCGGCGTTCAGCTGCCGCTGGCGGAAGTACCGGGGCGTACAGCCGTGCTCCCGGCGGAAGGCCTCGGTAAAATAGCTGGGGCTGTTAAAGCCGCAGGCGTAGGCGATCTCCGTCACCGACTGGGCCGTGGTGCGCAGCATATGAGCGGCGGCTTCCAAGCGGTAGGCCATAAGGAACTCGCCGGGGGTCTTGCGCAGGTATTTTTTGAAAATCTGGCAGCATTTGCTTTTGCACACCCCGCCGGACTGGGCCACCTCGCCCAAGGTAAGCTTGTGGGTATAGTTGCGGTAGATGTAGTCGGCCATCTGCTTTTGCACGGCCACATCGGGGTCGGCTTCGCCGGGGGCTCCGGCGGCGTCCATTTGCTGCATACGTTCATATAGGAGGGCCCATGCCTGGTTCAGCTGCCCCAGCACGCGCAGCTCGAAGGCAGGGGCTTTTTCCAGGAAGAGCCCCGCCGCTTGGTCCAGGCTTTGGCAGAGGGGTTCGCTGTCGGCCATGAGCAGGTAGGGGATGTGGGCGTCGGTCACCGGGTCGATGTAGTTGCTGCGCAGGGAGATGTTGTTGCAGAGGAAGGCGGGGTCAAACACGATACACATATAACGGCAGTCGTCCTCGCCGTCCGCGTGGGACTGGTGCAGCTGCCGAGAATTGACCAGCACGGCCTGGCCCTCCCGCAAATTGATCCCTTCCCCGTTGACATAGTAGACCATCTTCCCTTCCACCACGTGGATAAACTCCAAGTCCTCATGCCAGTGGCAGAGCATTTCCCGGTTGGGGAAGCTGGAGATGCGGGAATCCTGGACATAAAAAGGCACTTCCGGGTCGTTATAATATAAAATTTCCGAGTCGTCTGCCCGTCTGCGTATCTGCGGCATGGCCAAAATCCTCCTTCTCCACTGGAAAAATACGATTGTTATAAAAGCAGCGCTTTTTCTTGTAGAAATATCCGCTTCATTCGGTTATCATTATAGCATAACAAAGGGAGGAAAGTCCAGTACCGCCCCGGCAAATTTTCGATTATAAGTTATCCTTTTCATACTACATCCTCATAAAAAGTGCGGGCTTCCGTCAAAACAGAAGCCCGTGCTTTTTATGGCTTTTAGAGAACCGGTCAAGCCCTGCGCTTGCGCCGGTGCTTTCTTTTTAGGGGGTACAGGGGGCTTTGGGAGTTGGCGATGACGTGGTCCACAAAATGCAGCAGCGCCAGCATGAACACGATGGCAAACAGCAGCATGGGCTGCAGGGCGATGAGCATGGGCAGGCTGATGGTGACCAGGGCGAAGAAGTCGCCCAAGAAGAGGATGGCCACCACGAACACCGTCAGCAGGCCCCCAAAGAGGAACACGCGCAGGGTGTTGAAGGGCGTGCAGATCTTAAAGAGCATGATGAAGCCCGTCAGCGCCGTGAGCATCACGGCCAGGGTGGACATTTCCGCCGGCGTGAGCCCCAGGGGCCCGCTGAGCGCGCACAGCACCACGATATTGGCGGTCATGGTCAGCGCGGCGGGGATGCACATTTTGATGACGTTGAAAATGAACTTGCCCCGCAGGCGGTCCTTGTTGGGCTCCAGGGCCAGGATGAAGCTGGGCACGCCGATGGTCAGGGAGCTGATAAGCGTCTGCTGGATGGGCTCAAAGGGGTACGTATAGTTGATGAAGATGAACAGCACGCCAATGAGCGCCGAGAAGATGGTCTTTTGCAGGAACAGCGAACTGGAGCGCTGCAAATTGTTGATGGAGCGGCGGCCCTCCTGCACCACCAGGGGCATGGAGGCGAAGTTGGAATCCAGCAGCACCAGGTTGGAGACAGTGCGCGCCGCGTCGCTGCCCGAGGCCATGGCGATGGAGCAGTCGGCCTCTTTGAGGGCCAGCACGTCGTTGACGCCGTCGCCGGTCATGGCCACGGTGTGGCCGTCCTCTTTCAGGGCCTTGACGAAGGCCAGCTTCTGCTGGGGGGTCACGCGGCCAAAGACGGAATATTCCTGCATGGCCCTATGGATGTCCTCCTCGGTCCGGAGGGTGGTGGCGTCGCAGTAGCGGTCGGCATTTTCCAGGCCGGCACGCTTGGCGATATGGGATACGGTAACGGCGTTGTCGCCGGAAATAACCTTCAAGTCCACGCCCTGGTCGGCAAAGTACCGCAGGGTGCGGGGGGCCTCCCGGCGGATCTTGTCGCTGATGGCCACCAGGCCGATGCCCTGTACGCCTTCGGGCAGCTCCTTGTCGTCAAAGGGGGCCTCGGCCCAGGCCAGCAGCAGCACGCGCTGTCCGTTCTGCGAGTAGCCCTCGGCCTGGGGATAGCGTTTGTGGAATTCTTCGCCCAGGATGAACTCCCCCGCGCCCATAACATAAGAGCCCTTGCCGGGGAAGTACGCCCCCGACCACTTCCGCGCCGACGAGAACGGCACAATGGCCGACGCGTGCCAGGGGCTTTCGCCGGGCAGGTAGTCCCGGACAGCCATAAAGGTCGGGTTGTCGTCGTGCAGATTGCACACCAGCGCCGTAAGGGCCTCGGCCATTTCCTGGGGTGAGTGCCCTTCAAAGGGCGCCAGCTCGTCCACCTGCATGGAGCCCTCGGTGATGGTGCCGGTCTTGTCCAGGCACAAGGTGTCCACCCGGGCCAGGGTCTCGATGCAGTACATATCCTGCACCAGGGTCTTGTGCCGGGAAAGCTTGAGGACGCTGACCGCAAAGGCCAGGCTGATGAGCAGCACCAGGCCCTCGGGAATCATGCCCACCATGGCGGCGCAGGTGCTCACCACCGAGCCCTGGAACGTATCGCCCAGCACAAAATACTGCTTCCAGAACAGCAGCCCGCCAATGGGCAGGATGGCAAAGCCGATGATCTTGACGATGAGGTCGATGGAATCCATAATCTCGGAGGTGCGCTTTTTTACCTGCTTGGCGTCCCCGGCAATCTTGTTGGCGTAGTTCTCCGCGCCCACGTGCTCCACCTGGGCCGAGCACTGGCCGCTGACCACAAAGCTGCCGGACAGCAGCGGCTCCCCTGCCTGCTTGAGGATGGGGTCGCTTTCGCCGGTTATCAGCGATTCGTTGACCTCGCACTCCCCGGCGGCCACGACGGCATCGGCGCAGATCTGGTTGCCGGCCGACAGCAGGAGGATGTCGTCGAGCACCACCTCCTCCACCTGGATGGTGGCCTTTTTCCCGTCCCGCAGGACCGTGGCCTTGGGCGACGAGATCAGCGAAAGCTTATCGATGGTATGCTTGGCCCGTATCCCTTGGAAGGAGCCGATGACGATATTTGAAGTGATAACGCCCATAAACAGGGCGCTGCGGGGCGACCCCACTAAGATCACCGCCGCGGCCAGGGCGAAGTTCAAAAGGTTAAAGAACGTGAACACGTTTTCCCTTATGATTTGCCCCTCCGTCTTCGTCTTGACCCCCGAGCCCCCGTTGTGAAGCCCTCTCTCCACCTGCTGTGCCACCTGCTGGGACGTGAGCCCCACGGCGGGGTCGGGGTGCAGGCGCTGCCCCCTTGTCTGTTCGGTCTGTGCCATAACGTCACTCCTTCCCAATAACCCTAGTATACACCAACCCCTGGGCTTTTCCAAGCTGGTTTTCCCCAGAAATTGGAATTTATTTTTTGCCGAATTTGAAACCGTCCGGCCCCAAAGAATTACCTAAATTGGCTAAAAATCCCTCCCGAAAAGGGGGCGGATCGCGAAAAAACGAGTCTATATGCGGAAAAACCGCCTTTTCCTCCAGCCAAAAGCGTTTGACAGCCAGCCGCAAAAACGCTATAATAATCCTGTGAAACATTGATTATGGAACGATTGAAAGGAAGTAAGGATATATGGCTGCGAAGAAAATAGAAGAGTTTATGATTGTGAACCGCCGCACCGGCAAAGCCCTGCAGGCGGCCGGTACTGATAACGGCCAGAACGTGTTCCAGTCCGCCCCCACCGGCGAGGATGCCCAGCTTTGGGTGCAGTCCGGGTCCCGCGGCCCCGTGAAGCTGATCAACAAGGCCAGCGGCAAGGCCCTGGATGTAGTGCACGGCGGCGTGGAAAGCGGCACCTGGTGCCACATCTGGGACGACATCGAAGAGGCCCCCAGCCAGAAATGGGAGTTGGTGAAGCTCACCGCTACTTATAAGAAGATTGTGAACGTCCAGTCCGGCAAGGTGCTGGATATCGTGGATATGAGCGACGAAGACGGCGCCCTGGCCCAGCTGTGGGACGACGTGGCCGGTGAAGGCCAGCAGTGGAAGTTCGTGGTTGCCGGCGCCAAGGCTCCGGCCAAAACCGTCACCCGCACCGCCAAGAAGGAAGCTCCGGCCCCTGCAAAGGAAGAGGCCCCGAAGCCTGCCGTCAAGAAGCCCCGCACCCGCAAAATCGCGGAGGCCGTGAAGGAAGCCGTGGCAAAGCCTGCTGCTAAGAAAGCAACGGCCAAGGCCCCGGCGAAAAAGGCCAAGTAAACATCTCGGAAAGACCGGGCCCTCTGGCGCATTGCCGGGGGCCCTTCCTTACATTTAAACAAAAGAAGGGAAGTAGATACTATGGCAAAACTTTTATCCATGGGCGAGCTTTTGATCGACTTTACCCCCACCGGCACCACCGAGGACGGCCGCCTGCTGTTCGCGCGCAACCCCGGCGGAGCCCCGGCCAATGTGGCCGTGCAGGCTTTGCGGGTAGGCGTGTCTGCCGGGTTTTTGGGCCGGGTAGGCCAGGATATGTTCGGCGACTTCCTGGTAGACACCCTCCAGAAATGCGGCGTGGAAACCCAGGGCCTGACCCAGGACCCCGACTTCGCCACCACGCTGGCTTTCGTCCAGCTAAGCGAAACCGGCGACCGGGATTTCAGCTTCTACCGCAACCCCGGCGCAGACACCCGCCTGGCGGCTGGCGAGGCGGAAAAAGCGCTGGTGTCCCAGTGTGAGCTGCTGTGCTTTGGGTCGCTGCTGCTGACGGCGGAGCCTTCCCGGTCGGCGGTGGAGGAATTGGTGAAGCACGCCAAGTCCCAGGGCAAAATCACCGCCTACGACCCCAACTGGCGTCCCCCGCTGTGGCCCAGCGAACAGGAAGGCGTGGCCCGTATGCGCAGCCTCATTGCCTATGCCGACATCATGAAGGTCTCGGACGAGGAGCTCCAGCTGCTGACCAGTGAGGAGGATCTGGAAGCCGGAGCTAAGGCGCTGCTGGCCCAGGGCGTTTCCGTGGTCGTGGTGACCATGGGGCCCAAAGGGTGCGCGGTCTTTACGCCGGGGTTCGCCCTGCGGAAGAACACCTACGACACCAAGGTCAAGGACACCACCGGGTCGGGCGACAGCTTCTTTGGAGCCTTACTGGCACAAATCGTGCAGAGCGGCAAGAAGCCCTGCGAGCTTTCCGAGGAAGAGCTCTCCGGCTTTGTGGACTTCGCCAACGCCGCCGGGGCCACCTGCGCCACCAAGACCGGTGCCATCCCCGCCATGCCGGACACTGCTGCCATTCAAGAATGCCAGCGCACCGTGCCGCTGTTAGTGCTGTAAGTTGCGCAGCACGGCGAACACCAAGGCGGCAAAGAGCACGGCTATCAGGATAATGGGGGCGGCTTTCGTCTTGTAAAGGGGGCGTTTGCCGCGTACATAGCGATGGGCTTCCCACAGGGCATACAGGGCCGCTGCGGGCAGGCATACAAACATAAAGGGGTTATGCCCCCAAGCTCCTGCCATGTCGCCATGCAGCAGCGCGGTGACCATACGCTGGGTGCCGCAGCCTGCACAGGTGAAGCCTGTATATTTTAAGATCAAGCAGGGGGGCCGCAGCCAATAGATGCCCATGAGCACAACAGCTGCCGCCAGCAGTACGGCCCCGGCACGCAGGGCGCGTTTCTTTTCCATGGCCCCTCCCCCTTTCCATCTAGAAGTATAGCAGGCGTTTATGACAAAAATCTTAACACAGGCTTACAATTCACACAAGCTTGTCTTGACTTGAAGCACACTTTAAGTATTATAATAGGGGAGTAACACAAACATATTTCCAGGGAGGAAATCAAAATGGCTGACAAGTACTTAGGAGAAAGCATCAAAAAGCTGGGCTTCGGCTTGATGCGCCTGCCCATGAAGGGCCAGGAAATCGACATAGAGCAGACCAAGAAAATGGTGGATGAGTTCATGTCGAAGGGCTTCACCTATTTCGACACCGCGTATGTGTACATCGGCGGCAAGTCCGAGGTGGCCCTCAAAGAGGCTGTAGTGGACCGCTACCCCCGCGAGAGCTTCCAGTGCGCCAGCAAGCTGCCCATGTTCGACATCAAGGAGCCCGAGCAGATGGCCCCCATCTTCCAGGAGTCCCTGGACCGGGCGGGCCTCGAGTACTACGATTTCTATCTGCTCCACGCCCTCAATAAGGACACCGCCAAGAAGTCCGACGAGCTGGGCGCCTGGGGCTTTATCCAGAAGATGAAGGAAGAAGGCAAGATCAAGCACATCGGCTTCTCCTTCCACGACACCGCCGACGTGCTGGACGACATCCTGACCAAGCACCCCGAGGCCGAGTTCGTGCAGCTGCAGATCAACTACGCCGACTGGGAGAGCGACAGCGTGCAGTCCCGTCTGTGCTATGAGACGGCCCGGAAGCACAACGTCCCCGTTATCATCATGGAACCCGTAAAGGGCGGCTCTTTGGCCACCATGACCCCCGAGGTGCAGAAGCTCTTTAAGGACGCCAACCCCGAAATGTCCATCCCCTCCTGGGCTGTGCGCTACTGCGCGTCTTTGGAGGGCGTGGTCACCGTGCTGTCCGGTATGTCCGACGAAGCACAGCTCAACGACAACGTCTCCTACATGGCCGACTTCAAGCCCCTCACCGACAGCGAGCGCGAAGTCATCGGCAAGGCCGTGGAGATTCTGGACAGCATCCCCACCATCCCCTGCACCGGCTGCAAGTACTGCGTGGACGGCTGCCCCCAGAAGATCAACATCCCGGCCATCTTCACCACCATGAACAAGTACACCCTCTACAACAACCTGGAGGGCGCCAAGGGCGAGTACGGCCGCGTGACAAAGGACGGCGGCAAGGCCTCCGACTGCATCCAGTGCGGCAACTGCGAGAGCCACTGCCCCCAGCACATCGAGATCATCGAAACGCTGAAAAAGGCCGCCGAGCTCTTCGAGTAAAACCATAAAAAAGCAGGCACCCAGCCGTAAAAAGCCGGGTGCCCTTTTTATTTGTCCAGTTCTTCCAGAACCTTGTCGATGACCACCAGCGTGCGCACATACGTCTCGCTGGCGTTGATCTGGGTGTCGTCCGCCCGGCCCCCCGTGCCCAGGAGCCCTAAGCGCCGGTAGACTTCTTCCACCGGGGCCCGGGCCCAGTCCGGCAGGGAGGACAGGGTGGGGTACTTGTGCTCGTTGGCATTGTAGACGGCCTGGGCTTCTTCCCGGGCCAGCTTCGCCACTTCGTCTCGGGTCATGTCGGTCCCCTCCATTCCCTGTATGATGGCGGGGTAATCCCGGAAAGCCCGGTCCATATCGAACCGCTTGCCGTTTATTACGCCGCTGTTGGAATACTGCCACATCCCCGCACCGGGGTAGCTGAGCGTATCGTTCCACTGGGCCACCCACTTGTCGTAGGGATTCAGGCGCGGGCTTGAAAGCCTCCCCTGCCACCAGCTCAAGGAAGAGTAGATGCCGCAGTAAAGCCCCGCCTTCTCGATTTCCGTGCAGTAGGCCACACAGTCGTCGATCAGCGTTTCGCCCTCGGGCAGGGCCACGTCCTCCACGTCGTACCACACGCCGTAAAGGGGCTTGCGGCCTGCCAGCAGGCGCAAGGTGTGCCGGGCTTCGCTGCGGGCCATATCCGGGTTGCGGGCATAGGAGTACAGGTACACCCCGTAGGGCATCCCGGCGGCCTCGCATTTCTGGACGTTCGCTTGATACTGGGTGTCGTCCTGGGACGCGTAGTCGCTGCCATAGCCGCAGCGGATGATGACGAAATCCACCTTCCCCCGCAGGGCGGCAATGTCCACGTCGCCGTTGAATTGAGAGATATCGATGCCTGTCGCTTTGATTTCGGCCAAATAAAGACCTCCCTTCCACCATCCCCACGCTATTCTATGCAGGAAGGGGCCGGAAGGTTCAGACCTTGGCTTTTATGCAGCGCTTGAGCCAGTTCATGCGCAGATAGTACACGGTGAAAACAACGGCTGTAATCAGCCAGGAAACCGGGTAGTTCATGGCCACCATCTCCATAGTGTGGAACACCGGCACCACGCACAGCATCCACAAAAAGCGCAGGCCGCACACCCCAAAGGTGGTGATGAGCATGGGCTGCAGGGCCTCCCCCGCGCCCCGGATGGCTCCGGAGAAAATCTCGATGAACACGAACAGGAAGTAGGACGGGCCCATAATTTTCAGGAAGTTCGCGCCGATTTCAATGACCTCCGCGTCCCCCGTAAAGAAGCCCAGGAGGGGCCGGGCAAAAATCAGGATCAAGGCGCTTAAGGTGACGATGGCGCCCAAGGTCATGGCAAGGCACACCCGCACGCTGCGCTTGACCCGGTCGTAATTGCCTGCGCCGAAGTTCTGGCCCACAAAAGTCGTAATGGAAATGCCAAAGGCCCCCATGACCATCCAGATAAACCCGTCGATTTTGCCCATGGCCGCCCAAGAAGCAATAACGCTGGTTCCAAAGGAGTTGATGCCGGCCTGGATAATCAGGTTTGAAAGGGAGTAGGCCACCGACTGCATACCTGCCGGAAGGCCGATCCTTATGACGTTTTTCAGGATGCCCCGGTCAAAGCGGATGTGCTTGAGCTCCACCCGGTAGCCCTCTTTGGTGCACATGAGCCGCAGCATAATGAGCACCGCGCTGACCACCTGGGACAGCACCGTAGCCAGCGCCACGCCCATGACCCCCCAATGGAAGGACACCACGAACAGCAGGTCCAGCACAATGTTCACCAGGCAGCACACGATGAGCACGTACAGGGGCATCTTGCTGTCGCCGATGGCGCGCAGGACGCCGGTACCCACGTTGTAGATCATGCAGAAAAGGATACCCCCATAATAAATGTTCAGGTATAACAGCGCGTCCTCGATGATCTCGTCGGGAACGCCCAAAATCCCCAGGCACGCCCGGCCTGTCAGCAGGCCCAGCACCATAATGACCAGCCCTCCGGCCAGCGCCAGCGCAATGGACGTGTGCACGGCCTTAGACAGGTTCCTCCAGTCCCCGCCGCCAAAGTATTGGGAGATAATGACGGTCGCGCCCGAGGACAGGCCCACAAAGAACCCCACCAACAGGTTAATGAGCGTGCCGGTCGTGCCCACCGCCGCCAGGGCCTGGGTACCCACGTACTGGCCCACAATAATCGTATCCACCGTATTGTAAAGCTGCTGGAAAAACGTGCCGATCAAAATCGGGAAAAAGAACACCAGCAGCTGCTTCCAGATCACGCCTTCGGTGATGCTGTTGGTTTTAATTTTCTGCTCCATGCTCCCACCTCCTGCTTATTCCGTGTATGCGCACATAGTAGCCGATGGCCAGCAAAATAGCCGCTCCGGCCCACGCCGCGATCTCTGCATAGAAGACGCCCTCCTGCCCAATGAACAGGGGCAGGATGAACACGATCCCGATGCGCAGCGCCATTTCTACAAAGCCCGATGCCATGGGGATCACGGTGTCGCCCATCCCCATCAGCGCCGAACGGTAAATATACAACATATAAAGTACCGGCAGGGCGACGCTCATAATGGCCAAATAATGGTACGCAATGGCCATGGAAGCCTCGATTTCCTCCGGCGTGCCGGAGATGAACAGGCCTAAAATCAATTTGCCTAAAAGGAGCATGGCGGCGGCGATCACCACCGAAGTGGCCAGCGCTACAAAAGCCGCCGACTTCATACCGGACTTAATGCGCTTTAAGAGCTTCGCGCCCAAATTCTGCCCCACATAAGAGGTCACCGCGTAGCCGTAGGAGGTGGCGGCGATCTCCAGGATGCCGTAAAGCTTGTTGGTCGCCGTAAAGCCGGCAATGAACAGCATCCCATAGCGGTTTATCACCGACTGCACCACCATGCCCCCCACGGAGATGATGGCATTTTGCAGCGCTACCGGCGAGCCCAGCCGCAAAAGCGTCCCTACCATGTCGCGCTGGAGGCGGAAGTCGGATTTTTCCAGCTGGATGATGCGGATTTTCCGCACGTTTATGTAACAATACACCATGGACACCGCCTGGGAGAACACCGTTGCCACGGCCGCTCCCGCAATGCCCCAGTGCAGGCCCATGACCAAAAACAGGTCCAGGGCAATGTTGACCACCGTGGCCACCACCACGGCGTAGAGGGGCGTCTTGCTGTCCCCCAGGGCCCGCAGGATGGACGCCAGCAGGTTATAGGCCGCCACAATGGGGATGCCCCCGAAAATAATCCGCAGGTACAAGATGGAGCCGCCGATGATGTCGTCCGGCGTGTTGAGCACCCGCAGCGCCGGGACGATGGCCACCTGGCTGATCAGCAGCATCAGCACGGCCGCTATGGCGCACAGCGTCGTGGACACCCCAATAGAGCGCGAAAGCTGCCGGTTATCCTTGGCACCAAAATACTGGGCCATCAAAATGGCGAACCCCTGGGCAAACCCCTGCACCACGCTGAGCACCAGCCAGTTGAGCCAGTCCGCCGCGCCCAGGGACGCCAGCGCCCCCACGCCTACCACCTGGCCGACCACGGCCGTGTCCACCACCGTGTACAGCTGCTGGAACACGTTGCCCACCATCAGCGGCAGCGCAAAAGAAATCAGCAGCCGGGTGGGGCTCCCTTCTGTCATACTGCGTATCCGTTGTGCCATAAGACCCTCCGAAGAAAAACATTTTATGCAAAAAAACAGCGCAAGCAGGAGGTCCTGCTTCCGCCGCTTTTTTCGCGTGCACCGCTATCTTATCACGGTTTGACGCATTTTGCAATATGCCGGGAAAAATATTTTTTACGCCGGGACAATCAGCGTGATGATGCGCAGCACGAACAGCGCAAACGCCACCCACATAACGGGATGGATGTCCTTGGCCTTGCCGGTGCAGACCTTGAGGAGGACCCACGCCAGGATGCCAAACATGATGCCGTTGGCGATGGAGTAAGAGAAGGGCATCATCACCAGGGCCAGGAAGCCGCCCATTACGTCGGCGATGTCGCCATCAAACTTCATCTTCAAAACAGACTTCATCATCAGCAGGCCCACGAACAGCAGCGCCGGGGTCGTGGCAAAGCTGGGGATGGCCAGGAAGATCGGGGACAGGAACAGGGCCAGGATAAACATCACTGCACTGGATACGGCAGTAAGGCCTGTGCGGCCGCCCTCGGCCACGCCGGCGGTAGATTCCACGTAGCTGGTAACGGTAGAGGTGCCCAGCACGGAGCCCGCCACGGTGCCGACAGCATCGCTCATAAGGGCCGCGCCTGCCTTGGGCAGCTTGCCGTCCTTGGTCAGCAGGCCGCCCTGGTCGGCTACGCCGATGAGGGTGCCTACGGTGTCGAACAGGTCAACAAACAGGAAGGCGAAGACGATGGCCGCAAAGTTGACCAAGTGCCCGGCCACAAAGCTGAAATCAAACTGGAAGAAGGTGGGGGCCAGGGACGGGGGCAGGAAGCCGCCGCTGAAATCGGGGATGAGGGAGTAAACGCCTGCCTCGGGGTTGACCGCATACCAGCCGGTAAGCTGGGCCAGGATGCCCAGCACCCAGGTAGCCAGGATGCCCCACAGGATAGCGCCCTTGATCTTGAAATGCCACATGATGCCGATGAGCAGCAGGCCCACGAAAGCCAGAATCACCTGGGGGGAGCCCACGTTGCCCAGGGCTACCAGGGTAGACATATCATCGGAAACGAAGCCGGAGCCCTGCAGGCCCACGAAAGCGATGAACAGGCCGATGCCAGCGGAAATGCCATATTTCAGGTTGGCAGGCACGGAGTTCACCAGGGTCTCGCGGAACTTGAAGATGGACAGGATGATGAAGATGATGCCTTCCACCAAAATAGCGGTCAGGGCCACCTTCCAGGGGTCGGTAATGCCCATTTCCGCCACCATGGGGCACACGGTGTAGGCAAAGTAGGCATTCAGGCCCATGCCGGAAGCCAGGGCCACGGGGTAGTTAGCGAACACGCCCATAATGATGGTAGCAAAGGCCGCGGACACAGCCGTGGCGGTAAACACCGCCCCCTGGTCCATACCGGCCGCCGCCAGCATACTGGGGTTCACGGCCAGGATGTAGGCCATGGACAGGAACGTGGTAATACCGGCGATGACTTCCGTCTTCACGTCGGTGCCATGCTCCTTGAGCTTAAAGAACTTGACGATCTTTTCCAACGCAACTCACTCTCCTTAAGATTTTTTTGAGTGGTAGGGCTTATACAGATAGTATAGCTTGTCCTTTATAAAAAAGCAATAGTTGCGTTACAATTTATTCATATTTTTCCGTGTTTTCCCCTTTTTTCTCCGCCAAAAAGCCGCTGTACCATTCGATCTTATGGTCTATTTTTTGCAGATATTTTTCCATGGTCGCCATCTCCCCGATCACCCGTTCCCGGTGCTCCAGGAAGATTTCCAGGCGCTGGTCCAGGGTGGAATCCCCCTCGGCTACCAGCTGGAAATAGCGCTTGATTTCTTTAAGGGGCATCCCCGTACTCTTGAGGCACAGGGCCGTCTCCAGCTGGCCGATGTCCTCCTCCGAGTACGTCCGGATGCCGCTGGGCGTGCGGCCCGGCGAAATGATGCCCTCTTTTTCATAGAAACGCAGGGTGTGCGGCTCCAGCCCGAACCTCTCCGCCACCTGCGATATGGTATATCCTTTCATGTGCCCATCCCCCTTTTGATTTTCTTATTTCCATTATAGGCACTTGCTTTTTGGTTTGTCAACCGGCCCGGAAGCCGTCGAAAACGGAAGTGGTTGTATTTTTATACAAAACTATGTGTATAAAATCGGGGAAATTCCGCATTTTACCCCTTCCCAATTGTAAGAATATGCTGTATAATAGGGCCTGTACCTAAATCAAAATTCACAAAAGGAGAAAGAAGATCATGAAGAAAATTGCAATGTTACTGGCAGCCCTGCTGCTGATGACCACCGTTTTTGCTGCCTGCGGCGGCAAGGAGGACACAAGCTCTGCCGCCTCTACGGCCTCTACTGCTTCCACGGAGTCTACCGCTTCTACGGCGGACAGCGGCGACAACACCCTCACCATGGCTACCAACGCCTTCTTTGAGCCCTACGAGTATTATGAGGGCGACGAGATCGTGGGCATTGACGCCGAGGTAGGCAAGGCCATTGCCGACAAGCTGGGCATGGATTTTGAGATTTCCGACGTGGACTTCGAAGCCATCATCGCCAACGTCCAGTCCGGCAAGGCTGACATGGGCATGGCGGGCATGACCGTCACCGAGGACCGGAAGAAGAACGTGAACTTCTCCCAGAGCTACGCTACTGGCATCCAGGTCGTTATCGTGCCCGAGGGCAGCGAGATTGCTTCCATTGACGATTTGGAGGGCAAGAAGATCGGCGTGCAGCAGGGCACCACAGGCGACCTTTACTGCTCCGATACTCCGGAAAACGGCGGCTTTGGTGAGGAGAACGTGACCCGTTATAACAAGGGTTCGGACGCCGTCATGGCCCTGCTCTCCGGCAAGGTGGACTGCGTTGTTATCGACAATGAGCCTGCCAAGGCTTTTGTGGCCGCCAACGAGGGCCTGGTCATTTTGGACACCGCTTATGCCGAAGAGGAGTACGCCATCTGCATTGCCAAGGACAACGAGGAGCTGCTGGAGAAGGTCGACAAGGCCCTGGGCGAGCTCATTGAGGACGGCACCGTGCAGAAGATCGTGGACAAGTACATTACCGCCGAGTAATGACCCGGACGTCTGGGCGAGGAGGGGTTAAAATATGGACTGGTTTTTAGACCAGCTCTGGCAGACATTTGTTGAAGACAACCGCTGGCGGTATTTCGCCTCCGGCATTGCGGCCACGCTGGAAGTCACCGTGCTGGCGCTAATATTGGGCACCATCATCGGCGTGCTGGTGGCGGTGGTGCGGTCGGCCCATGATTCCCAGCGGGGGAACAAAAAGGGCCTGGGCCATGTGGTGCTGGGCGTGCTGGACTGGCTGTGCAAGCTGTACCTTACGGTGATCCGCGGCACGCCTTCTACGGTGCAGCTGCTGATTATGTGGTTCATCGTGTTCCAGTGGGTAGACAGCGATTATATGCTGCTGGTGGCCGCCCTGTCCTTCGGCATCAACTCCGGAGCTTATGTGGCTGAGATCGTGCGGTCGGGCATCATGTCGGTAGACCAGGGCCAGTCGGAGGCCGGGCGCTCTTTGGGCCTTAACTACGCCCAGACCATGCAGTACATCGTCGTGCCCCAGGCCATCAAGAACATATTGCCCGCGCTGGTCAACGAACTTATCACCCTCTTAAAGGAGACCTCCGTGTGCGGCTTCATTGGCCTGACCGACCTGACCAAGGGCGCTATGATCGTGCAGAGCCGCACCTATTCGCCCGTCGTGCCCTACCTGGCCATTGCCGTGCTCTACCTGGTCATGGTGCTGGCTATCAGTTCCCTCTTAGGCCTGTTGGAAAGGAGGCTGCGCGCCAGTGATAAACGTTAAAAACCTGACGAAATCCTTCGGCGACCACCTGGTGCTGGCCGGTATCGACGAGCACATCGAGAAGGGCGAAAAGGTGGCGGTCATTGGGCCTTCGGGCTCGGGCAAATCCACCTTCCTGCGGTGCCTGAACCTTTTGGAGCAGCCCACCGGCGGCACCATCACCTTTGAGGGCGTGGACATCACCGACCCCAAAACCGACATCAACAAGCTGCGCACCCGCATGGGCATGGTGTTCCAGCAGTTCAATCTGTTCCCCCACCTGTCGGTGCTGGAGAACATCCGGCTGGCCCCGGTCAAGCTGAAGCTCATGACCAAAGACCAGGCCGGCGAAAAGGCCCTGGAGCTTCTGAAGCGGGTAGGCCTGCCCGACAAGGCCGACGCTTACCCCAAGCAGCTTTCCGGCGGACAGCAGCAGCGCATCGCCATAGCCCGCGCCCTGGCCATGAACCCGGACGTGATGCTCTTTGACGAGCCTACCTCGGCCCTGGACCCGGAGATGGTCGGCGAGGTGCTGGAGATCATGAAGGAGCTGGCCGACGACGGCATGACCATGGTGGTGGTCACCCATGAGATGGGGTTTGCGCGCTCCGTGGCGACCCGGGTGCTGTTTATGGACGAGGGCAAAATCGCCGAGCAGGCGGACCCGGAGACTTTCTTCGGCAGTCCTCAAAATCCCCGGCTGCGGGAGTTCCTATCCAAAGTCCTGTAAAAACAAACGAGGGCGGTACGCTGTGTACCGTCCTCTTTCTTGTTTTTTATTGGGCTATAAAATGCTTCACAACACAGGCGCCGTCCTTCTGTTCGTCCCATGTCCGGGCCGACAGGTCAAGCCCCCCGTACATAAGCACCGCGCCGGAGTATACTTCGCCGGTCTCCTCGTCCCGGTAAAGCCGGTCGGGGTCGAGGCCGCGCAGGTGCGCCACCTGATAGGGCTTGTCGGGCTTACGCATGATCACGCGGGTGTAAAGGGCTTCCCCTTTATTCGGGCTCACGAACATCCAGTCGCACTGGAAGGGGTCGTCCGTGGGGGCGGTCAGGCGGTAAAGGTCGCCATAGTGGGTCAGGTCGTAGTATTTGTGGTAGTCGGCCACCTGGGCCTTGACGGCTTCCTTTTCTTCGTCGGTCATCTCATAGGGGTCCAGCTCGTAGCCGAAGGTGCCCCACATGGCCACAGCCGCCCGGGTGTGGATGTCCGTGCGGGAGCAGGCCGACACGTGGGCGCCCATGCTGGACGCCGGGTAGCACATACTGGCCCCGAACTGGATGGTCAGGCGTTCGATGGGGTCGGTGTTGTCGCTGGCCCAAATCTGCGGGGAGTAGTAGAGCATACCCGCGTCGAACCGCCCGCCGCCGGAGGAACAGTTTTCCAGCAGGATGTGCGGGAAGGCGGTGGTGATGCGGTCCATCAGGTCATACACGCCCAGCACGTAGCGGTGGAAGAACTCGCCCTGCCTTTCAGGGGGCAGCTGGGCGCTGAAGGCCTCGCTGATGTGGCGGTTGCAGTCCCACTTAATGTACTCGATGTTGTTTTTGGAAATGACGTCAAACATCTGCTGGAAGATGTTATCCCGAACGTCCTGCCGGGTCATGTCCAGCACGCACTGGTAGCGGGACAGGGACTTCTCCCGGCCCGGCGCGCACACGGCCCAGTCGGGGTGGGCGCGGTAAAGGTCGCTGTCAGGGTTGATCATCTCCGGCTCATACCAAATGCCGAACTTCACGCCCAAGGCATTGACCCGCTCAATAAGGTGCGCAAGCCCCCCTTTGAGCTTCTCCTCATTGACGTACCAGTCCCCCAGGGCCTGGAGGTCGTCGTGGCGGTCGCCGAACCAGCCGTCGTCCATGACCAGCATTTCGATGCCCAGCTCCTTGGCGGCTTTGGCGAACTCCACCAGCTTCTCGTCGTCGAAGTCGAAGTAAGCGGCCTCCCAGCTGTTGATGAGCAGGGGGCGCTTTTTCTTTGTCCATTCGCTGCGCATCAAATGATCCATATAGAATTTGTGGAAGGTGCGGCTCATTTCGCCCAGGCCCGCGTCCGAATAGACCATCACGGCCTCGGGCGTGGTAAACGCCTCCCCCGGCTCCAGGTGCCAGCGGAACTCCGCCGGGTTGATGCCAGCCAGCACGCGGGTGGTGCCCCGGTCGTCCACTTCCATATCGATGGCAAAGTTGCCGCTGTAGACCAGGTTCAGGCCGTACACCTCGCCGGATTCCTCGGTGCAGTCCTTCTTCGCCAGCGCCATAAACGGGTTGTGGTTGGGCCCCGTCATGCCCCGCTTGGACTGGATGCCCTGCATCCCATACTGCAAAGCGTGCCGGGTGACCGTGTTCTCCTTGGCCCAGCGGCCGTGCAGGTGGACGCAGTCGAAGCCCATGCCCGGCAGCTCCAGGCAGGCGCTGTAAACGCGTTCCAAATCGACGGCGCTTTGGCCCTTGTTCTCCACCCGCACGCTGCGTGCCATGGCGCTGTAATTCTCAAAGACGGTGTAAAGCACGAACGCGTGCACGCCCGTCACCTTGTCCTCCAGCTCGATCTCTAAGGTCTCCGCCTCGCCCTCCTTGGCGAAGGTGGCAGGCAGCCCTGGCAGCCCCGGCTTGCCGCCTGAAATGCGGTGGCCCACATAGTGCAGGTCGGTAACCGCGTCGCCAGCGGCTCCCTGCACCTGCAGCGCCGCGATCCGGAGATCCCCCGCGCCTGCGCAGGGGTATTCCAGCGGGACAATGTCCAGGGAAAAATAGGGGTCGTCCACATAAGGGTTCTGGGCGCTGAGGGAATCGTATTTCCCCCGGAACCACAGCTTCTCGACCCCCTGGGTGGAGGGCAGCTTCCTTCCGTAATATAAATGGATCAGGTAGCCCCCCTCGTTGACTTGCAGCACGTAGGTAGAGCTTTTCGTATCCAGCTTGAAAATGCGTGTGTTTTCGTTATAAAAGATAGGCATATCCTCGCCCCTTTCCAAATTTCCAGTGTCGCGGACATTATAGCATAGCCCATTGCCGCCTGCAATACGCAAAAACTCCTAAAAATCCTTACGCATCCCGCTGGGATTCTTCGTAGATTTCCCGGAAAAAATCGTACAGCGGCAAAAGGCCCGTAAAAGAATCGGCCAGCCGGACGGGCAGTTCCGGGCTGAAAAGCTCCGGGCCGAAGTAATTGTCGTAGCCAAAGCTGGCCTGCTTCCGGTTGTACCAGGGGTTGAGCACTGGTCCCAGGTCGCCTTTGGGGCGCTTGTACTCGTCGCCCCACAACCGGCCCTTTTCCAAGTCGGGCAGGGACTGCACCAGGCTTTCAAAATGCTGCGGGGCCGCGTCCAGCCTTTTGCGGAACACTTCCGCTTGGCGCGCCGTCCGGTCCCAGAACCCCACCCCGTGGGACGTGCCCTCACGGCCCAGCTCAAACCACAGCATGGGGCCCCGGGACTGGGCATCCTGCTTTTGCAGGGAGAACCACAGGTGGTCTTGGTAGGGCCCCCGCCCATAGAGCCGCCGGGCGTCCCGGTAGATGCGCGAGACGTGCACCGAAAACCGATGCTCCGGCGACCGCTTATCCATGAGTTCCAGAGTCCCGGCAGCCAGCTCCTTGAAGGGCTGGTGCAGGACGCGCTCGAACTGCTCCTTGTGGTCGCGGAACCAGGGGCGCTCGTTGTGAAGGGCCAGCTCCCACAGGAAGTCAATGCTGGCGTTTGTCAAAGGCTGGTTCATAGCGCGGGCCCCCTTTCCGCATAGTTTTGGATGATCTGGGCCAGCTGCCCACGGGTGCAGGGGCCCTGGGGGTTTAAGAGCCCCCCGCTGCCGGATATCACGCCGCTGCCCACGGCCCACGCCAAGCCTTCCTGGGCCCAGGGGCTTGCCAGGGCGCAGTCGCCAAAGGAAGACAGAGAACCGGCATCCGCCGGGGGGCTGCCGGCAAAGCCCCAGAAAAGCTGCGCCGCCTGCTCCCGGGTGAGGGGGTCTTCGGGGGCAAAGTGCTCCCCGTCCACGCCGCCGGCCACCTCCGCCTCGTATGCCCAGCGGATGGCCGGAAGCGCCCAGTGGTTCGAAGGCACATCGGTAAAGGGCAGGGGCTCCTCCGACGGCTCCGGCCTGCCTGCCAGGTTGTAAAGCACCTGCACCGCCTGGGCCCGGGTGACGGTGCCCAAGGGCTCAAAGAGGGCCCCGGGCGTGCCCTGCATATAGCCGTTCTCTTTTACAAACTGGACCGCCGGGGCGTACCAGTCCCCTTCGTGCACGTCGTTGTAGCCTGCAAAGGGGGGCTCCGGCGCAAACTTAATGAGCACAAAGGCGGAGGCCGGGGTATTCGCAATGGCCCCGATGGAGTTGCCCGTCACCACGCTTTGCCAGACTTTGTCCTCATAGGGCGTGTCGCCCCAGTAAACCATCAGATGGTTGTCCACGTCGTAGGCGGAAAATTGGTCTGTCCAGAAGCGCATGACCAGGTCGCCCTTTTCCGCCTTGCCATCGGCCAGCAGGGCCCATTTTGTCTCGTAGACATGGGCGGTCAGATGGCCGTATTCAATAAGGCTTAAATAATTGCTGGCCCCGGAAAGGTACGGGTACGCCAGCCCGCTGCCCCAGGTCAGCGCCGTGGGGCTCTGCTGCATGACCGCCGTCACCTGATCGCCGTCCATGCCCGACCGCCGCAGCACACACGCCACAAACCCGGCACAGTTCATGCCAATCCGGCCGTTATAGGAAGTGTCGCCCCGGGGGGACTGCCAATCGCCGCCAACGTAGGGGGTGCCCAGGTAAAAATCGTCGTGCTCGTGGGACTGCAGCTCCTTAAGCAGGCTTTTGCGCGTCACGCCGTATTTGTCCAGGTATTCCGTGCCGCCTGCGCAGCGCTGGCGTATCACCTCGATGGGCACCTTTACGTTCCACTCCGGCCCGACCTCCTCAAGCGCCCGGGCCGGGATGCCCAGTATCACCAGGCTGATGGCCAGCAGCGCACTTATCATCCGCTTCCTCACGTCTGCGTCCTCCTTCCTCGATCTTGATCTCCCAGTGTATCAAAAAGGTCAGCGCCGCCCGTACCGCAATGATCGCGGCCACCAGCGCCACTTCGGACAGCTCGCGCACCACAACCGTGCGCAAAATCTCGCTGCCCAGCTTGAACTCCAGCCCCAGCGCCATGCCTTGGGCCAGCTGCAGACGCACCGACTGGTCCCGCCGGACGTACTGCACCAGGCCCCGCACGCCGGCACAGATGATGATGAATACCCCGATGAGCTCAAAGCAGTGGATGGCGATGCCCACCACGCTGTCTAAAAAAGCGGCCAGCAGTTCTCCTGCCTGCTCCATCAAAATTCCCCCTTTACATGATTTTTAATCTTTATTATGACAGGACCCGTGACGCCGGGTCCAGCGTTCCTGCCGCCGTGTACAGCAGCGCGTTGCAGATGGCGGCGGCTACCGTGCTGCCGCCCTTGCGCCCCATGGCCACAATGGCGGGCACCCCGCACTCCCGGCACGCCGACCACACCTGCTCCTTGCTCTCTACCACGTTGACGAATCCCACCGGCACGCCAATAACCAGCGCGGGCCGCAGGCCGTCCCGGATGAGCTCCGTAAGCCGCAGCAGGGCTGTGGGCGCGTTCCCCACCGCGAAGATGCCCTGGGGATGCTCCCGCGCCCCCTGTTCCATGGAGATGGCCGCGCGGGTGACACCCCGCTCCCGGGCCAGACGGGCGGTTTCCTCGTCAGCCATGTAGCAGCGCAGGGTGCCGCCCAGCTTTGCAAGGGCCGGTTTGCTGACCCCGGCCTGGGCCATGTTCGTGTCGGTGACGATGCAAGTCCCGGAACGCAGGGCCTCTACGCCCTTTTCCACCACCCCGGGGGTGAACCGCAGGGCGTGGGCAAAGTCGAAATCGGCCGTGGTGTGCAGGACGCGCTTGACCACCGCTTCGTTCTCCGGCGGGACCGTTACGCCCATGCGCTTAAGCTCCTCCGCGATGATTTCCATGCTGGCGCGCTCAATGTCCCCCGGCTTGCTGTGCTGGATCAAAATTCCACCCCCTTTCGAGCCGCTATGCCCTGTTGGTATGGATGCTTCTCACAGCGCATTTCGGTGGAGTAGTCGGCGGCTTCCATCATCCACGGGGCGGGGCCCCGGCCGGTGAGCACCACTTCGTAAGCGCGCTGCAGGACAGCCTTTTGCAGCAGTCCTTCGTCCACCAGCCCGAAGCGCTGGGCGGCACAGGCCTCGTCCAGCAGGAGCAGGCCGCAGGGATCGGCGAGGGCTTCCTCCAGCTGGCGGGTCTGGAAAGCGCGAACATCCCGGCGCTCCTCCTCGGTCATCTGCGTGGGGAACTTCGTCCCCGGCCGCCCCCGCCAGACTTTTGCCCCCAGCCGCTCCAAGGGGCCCAGCTCGCCGCTGCGGCCGTCCTTCATAAACTGCACCACGTGTACCTGCATTCCCTGACCCAGGGCGCGCAGGGCCAGGCCCATGGCGGCGGTGGTTTTGCCTTTGCCGTCGCCCCAGTACAGGTGGCAGAGATTTGTTTCCATAAAAATCCTCCTTTCATCCCCGGAACAACAGGAAGCGCAAGCCGCCCAGCAGCACCAGGCACAGCAGGCTGGCCGTGTAGAGCATTCGGTTGGCCCGGAGGATATCGCTGGGCTCGGGCTCCCGGAGGGGGGCGCCGATGGTGGGCTTGTCCACCACCTTGCCAAAATAGCTGGCTGGCCCCGCCAACTGGATTCCCAGCGCCCCAGCCATGGCCGATTCCGTCTGGGCCGAATTAGGGCTTGCGTGCTTTCTCTTGTCCCGCCGCCAGGTCTTATAGGCGGCTTTCGCGTCCTGCCCGGTAAGCAGGGCCCCGGCCATCAGCAAAAAGGCCGAGAACCGGGCGGGGAGATAATTGGCCGCATCGTCCAGCTTGGCGGCTGCCCGGCCGAAGTACAAATACTTGTCGTTCTTATAGCCGACCATGCTGTCCATCGTGTTGACCGCTTTATAGCACAGCCCCAGCGGCGCGCCTCCCAGCAGGAGGTAGAACAGGGGAGCCGCAACGCCGTCGGAAAAATTTTCAGCTACGGTCTCTACCGCCGCTTTGATGACGCCTTTTTCCGTCAGCTCCGCCGTGTCCCGCCCCACAATGCGCGCCACTTGAACCCGGGCTTCCTCCAGCGTGCCCGTGGTGAGCTTGCGGCAGACCGCCTTGCTTTCCACCGCCAGGCCCTTTACGGCCAGGCACTGCCAGCACCACATGACCTCCAGGGCAAAGCCCAGGGCAGGATGCAGCAAATCCAGCAGGCAGATGGCGGACAGGGACAGCCCGAAGCTGGCCATCGGCAGAATAACTGCCAGCACCACGCCGGCCCAAAATTCCCCCCTGGACGAAACGGGAAAGATTTTGCGCAGCCTCTTTTCCAGCCCCGTGATGGCCTTGCCCATGTATACTACCGGGTGGGGCATCCAGAGGGGGTCGGCCAGCAGCAAATCCAACAGGAAGCCCAAAAGCACTGCCAGACATATCCTCATGATTGTCCCTCCTTCCGGCAGTCCAGAGAGCGGATAAACTGGAAATCCTCCAGCAGAAAGCCGCATCCAGGTGGGCAATGCCAGTCGAAATAGCCCTTGGGGGGCTGGGCATAGCGCTCCATAATGGCCATGAGCGTGCCGCCGTGGGCCACGATCACCAGAGGGTCGCCCCCAGCGCCCAAGAGCCCCTCAAACGCCCCGCACACCCGTCTGCAAAAGGACGCCTTGTCTTCTCCCCCTGGACACGGCCCCAGACAGCCGCCGTCTACCCAGGCGCGGTAGGCAGGGTCGTGCTCCATTTCTTTGTAATTTTTGCCTTCAAATGCGCCGAAGTCCATTTCTTCCAGGCCTTCTACCGGCACCAGTTCCGCGCCGGGAAAGAGGATGGCAGCCGTTTCCTTTGTGCGGACAAGAGGCGAGGTGTAGACCCTGTTGGCCGCAAAGGGCGCTTGCCCCAGCTTCGCGCGGCCCTCCGGGCTCAAGGGCAGGTCGGTGCGGCCCAGGTAGCGGAACTCCTGGTTATAGGCCGTCTCGCCGTGGCGGATAAGAGCTATCTGCATGGAAGCTCCCCCTTTAACACCTGGGGCAGGCCGCACCAGACCCGCACCACCGTCTGGGCCCTTTGGGCCAGCAGCACCGAAAGCCTCCCCGCCTGCTCCCGGAACCGCCGTTCCTCCCGGTCTATGGGCACGATGCCGCCGCCCACTTCGGTGCAGATGACCACCGGCTTCTGGGCCAGCCGGTCGGCCAGGGCGGTTAAATCTTCCTGGGCTTTCACCCGTTCTTGGGCGTCTGACACGATATCCGCATCCTCATAGCCCAGCGAACGCGCGTACTCTTTTTTCCCCGCAAACAGGGGTCCGGTAATGAAAATCATAATTTCCCCTCCAAAAGCTGTGCAAGCACTAAGGCCCCCAGCATAAAAAGCTCGGCCGTTTGCAGGAACCACCCGGCTAAATCGCCCGTAAGGCCCCCGAATTTCTGCGCGGCCATGCGCTTGTAATAAAAGAACACCAGGAAACAGACTAACATTAAGGGGCACAGCACACCGACCGCCACCCCCAGCAAAAGGCAGAGCGCCACCAGCACAATACGTACCCGCTTTTTGTCCGCAGAGCTTGCAAAGCTGTGGGCCAGCCCCGTGTCCTTTGCCAGCGGGAACCACGCCACGGCCAGCCCCGACATCGCCCGGGACAGCACGAAACTCAAGCCCCAGCACAGCAAGGCACGAGGCTCGGGCCGAAGGGCGCAGCTCAGGGCAAAATAGGCGATAAACCACCCGCACAGCTTGATAGCCGCGAAAGCCCCCAGGTGGGGGTCGCTGAGAATCTCCCGGCGCTTTTCCGGCCCGGCCCAGCTGGACAGGGCGTCGCAGGTATCGGCAAAGCCGTCCAGATGGATGCCGCCCGTGATAAACACCGGGATAAGCGTAAATCCCGCCCCCCGCAGGATGGCCGGGGCCCCCAGTCCGTCCACCAGGAAAGCCCACGCGGCCAGCAGCGCGCCCACTACTGCCCCCACCAGCGGGAACGCGCACAAGGCGTAGCGCATATTTTTGGGCGACCACTCTACCTGCGGCATGGGGATGGCCGAGAACATGGAAAAGGCGACCGCTATGGTGCAGAAGAAAGTCATAGCTCCGGCCCTCCCTTGTGGAAAATGGGCAGGCCTGCCGCCATTTCCACGGCGCAGTCGGCCCGGGCGGCCAGGCCCCGGTTGATTTCGGCCAGCACCTCCAGGTAGCGGAGGGTGTCGCCCTCGTAGTCTTTGCCGCCCAAAAAGACCTCGTTGCTGACTACCACAAGGTTCTGGCACTGGCCCAAAAGCGAATCGACCCCGGCCAGTATGGCCTGTACGGCCCTGTCCCCGGCACCCTGGGGGCTGTAAAGCTCGTTAGCGGTAAGATTCCCCATGTCCTCCAAAAGCACGTCCCCCCGCTGGGGCAGGTCGAGCCCCGCTAAATCCCGGTACCGCTCAATGGTCTCAAATCCCCTTCCGGCCCTTTGAGCCTGGTGCTTTGTGATGCGCTCCCGGCACTCGGCGTCGAAAGGCTCCATGGTGGCAATATAAAAATTATGCTGGCCGGGACTGAAAAGGCTTTCGGCATAGACGCTCTTACCGCTGGCCGAACCGCCGATAATAAGTGTGAACAAAATATCTCCTCCTACAGGGGCTGGTAAGCCTCTACCGACGCCTGTTCAAAAGTGGCTGCACGGGTGTAAACTTCCCGCGCCATGTCCAGGAGCGGCAGCGCGCACAGAGCCCCGGTGCCCTCGCCCAGACGCATCTGCGCACAGAGGAGGGGTTTCTTGTCCAGGGCGTCCAAAACCAAGGATCCGGCGGGCTCGGCCGACACGTGGCTTGCCAGCATGGCTCCTTTGGCAGCAGGGTCGTAACGGGCCGCACATAACGCTGCCGCACTGCTGATGAAGCCGTCTATGAGCACAGGCACCCGGTATTTTGCGCCGCCTAAAAACACGCCTGCCATCGCCGCAATGTCAAAGCCGCCCAGCTTTTGCAGCACCTCCAGGGGCTTTTGGGGGTCTGGGCGGTTGATTTCAACAGCTCTTTTTATGGCCGCGATTTTCCTCCTCAGTCCCTCCGAAGACAGCCCCGAACCCTTCCCCGTGACCGTCTCCGGCGCCACACCCAGCAGCACCGACACCATAGCGCTGGCCGTAGTCGTATTGCCAATGCCCATCTCCCCGGTGAGCAGGAGCTTGGCCCCGGCTTCCTTTTGCTCCTTCACCAGCTCTATGCCTGTGTGCAGGGCCTGTTCCATTTGGGCCGGGGTCATGGCGGGGCCCTGGGTGATGTCCGCTGTGCCGTCGGCCACGCGCTTATTCCGCACGCCGGGCACAGGGCCCAGGCCTTTCACCCCCATGTCTACGGGCAAAACGCCGCACTTTGCCAAACGCGCCATCTGGCAGGCCGCCGTCACCCCCGACGCCAAATTGCGCGTGACAGCGGCGGTGACTTCGCTGCCCGTTTGGGTGACCCCCTGGGCCACCACGCCGTTGTCGGCGCAAAAGACAAGCAGGGTGCGCTTGTCGATGGCGTAGTCCGCATCGCCGGTGAGGGCCGCTATGTCGCAAAGCGCCGCCTCCAGCAGCCCCAGGCTCCCCAGGGGTTTCGCAATGGCATCCCACCGCCGCTGGGCCTCCTTCCGGGCCCTTTCATCCCATTCCATGTGCCTTCTCCTTTCTGTACTGCGCTGCCGCTTCCACAAAGCGACGTCCCATCCCCTCCTGGAAATACAAGTGCGCAAACCCCGCAAACAGCCGTCCGCTTGCAAACCCACACCGCCAGCTTTGCCCGGTGGACGCCTTTTCCATCACCAAGTCCCCGCCGTTTTCCGTACAGTCCCAGTAGTGGAACTCGTGGACAAGCACGGACTCCCCAGCCCGTAACAACAGGTTGTCCTGGGGCGAAGTGAGCTTCCCGTACCCAAAGCGCTGCAGTCGGGGAGTCTTCTTGCCCTCCCCGGGCAGCGCGCCTACCATAGGCCAGCTCTGGCCCATATCATCCTCCAGGCTCTTTTGCAGATAGAGGAACCCGCCGCACTCCGCCACGGTAGGCAGGCCGTCCGCCACCGCCTGCCGGATGGAATCGAGCATGGGGCGGTTCTGGGACAGCTGCCGGGCATACAATTCGGGATAGCCGCCGGGCAGATAGAGGGCATCGGCTTCGGGGAGACAAGCGTCCTTCAGGGGGCTGAAAATGCGCAGTTTTGCACCTAGCGCCTGCCATAAATCCAGGTTGTCTTCATAAAAAAAGCAGAACGCCTTGTCCTTTGCAACCGCAATGGTTGGGTTTGCCACGGGATCCGACGGCTCCCACCGACCCTCTAATTTTGGCGCAGACGCCGCCAACGACAAAAGGCCGTCTACATTCCCGGTCTTCTCCATCTGCGCGCCCAGGGCCTCGATACGGCCCTTCCAGCCGTCCAGCTCCTCTGCGGTGAGAAGCCCTAAATGGCGGCTGGGGAAGTCGGCGGCATCCAGGTGAGGCAGACAGCCCAGCACAGGCAGGCCGGTCTCCCGCTCTAAAAGGAGGGCGAGATGGGTCTGCAGCTTTTCGCTGCAATCGTTGAGGAACAGCCCCCGAATGTGGCTGTCCCCTCGAAAATGCATCAGGCCCTTGATTTGCGCGGCCAAGGTCAGGCTGGCTCCCTTGGGGCGCACGACCAGCACCACCGGGGTCTGGGTGGCCTGGGCTGTGTGCCAGGTGCTGGCCTTGTCGGTGCCGCCCAGGCCGTCATAAAAGCCCATGACGCCCTCCAGAACCTGCACGTCCCCCGGATGGGACAGCAGCAGGCGGCGGGCATGGGCTTCGTCCGAGAGGAACAAATCCAGGTTGCGGCTGGGCACTCCCAACACCTGGCGGTGGAACAGGGGGTCGATATAATCGGGTCCCACCTTGAACGCCTGGGGGTGCAGGCCCCGGCTTTGCAGCGCCGCCAGAAAGGCACAGATGACGGCGGTCTTGCCGCTGCCGCTCTGCATGGCGGCAAATAACAGTCTACTCATGGCAGTCCCCCGTAATGAGGTAGACGGGGTTTTCGGCCAGCATCATGTGCCGGGAGCCTGCTTCTTTGGAGCGGCTCACCGCCAGCTGGGTAACATGGGTGCGCTTTCCCAACCCGCCCAAGACCGCCAAGGCCTCGGCCAGGGTCTCCACCGTCACTGCTGTGACGCACACCCGCGCCCTGGGATTTTGGGCATGGACATCCTCCAAAATTCCCCGCAAGCCGCCCGAGCTGCCGCCCACAAAGACGGCGTCCGGGGCTGGCAAGCCTTGCAGCGCGCCAGGAGCCTCGCCGGGCACCAGCCGCAGGTTATACGCCGCGAACTTCTCCCGGTTCTGCCGGATAAGCTCGCAGGCTTCCTCCTTCTGCTCGACGGCGTACACTCGGCCCTCCCAGGCCAGCAGCGCCATCTCTACGGACACGGAACCTGTCCCCGCGCCCACATCCCAAAGGGTATCGCCGGGGCAGATACCCAGCTTGCTGAGGACAGCGGCGCGCACCTCCTGTTTCGTCATGGGAACCTTTCCCCGCACAAATTCCCCATCGCAAATGCCCGGAGTGACTGCTTCCCGCCGGGCAGGCGCTGGCTCGACCAGCAGCACGTTGAGGGGGGCAAACGAACGGTCTGCAAACTCCCCCACCGTTCCGTGCAGGATGCGCTCTTCCGGATACGAAAGGTTCTCGCCCACCACCGCCTGCAGGTCTCCCAGGCCAGCCTCTTTGAGCTCCCTGCACAGGGACGCCGGGCCTTGCACCCCGCCGGTCAGGAAAAAAGCCGGCCGGCCGGCGGACACGGCGGCGATGGGGTCGCAGCTGGCTCCGTGGGCGCTGACAAGCCGCCAGTCCTGCCAAGGGCGCAGAAGCTTGGCCGACAGGTACTGCACGCTGGAAATCCCCGGCAAAATGCGAACCTCTGCGCCTGCCTCCTGCAAAAGCGGCGCCAATGACCGGGCCCCGCTGTAGAACCCGGAATCGCCGCTGTACACCACGCAGGGGGACTTCCACTCCCCTTGCAGAACCCGGCACAAATCCCCCGGCTTCACCGCCGCCCAGCGGTTTTCCGTGCACCCCGCAGGCAGCGCCTCCAAAAGCCTTTGGGCCCCCGCAATGAGGTCGGCCCCCTGCAAAGCCGCCAGCCCTTCCGCCGACAGCGTATCCGGCGTGCCCAGCCCCAGGCCGATGAGCGTCACCTTCATTTGAACCACTCCTTTGCTTCCCGCAGGATTTCTTCCATAGTAGCGCCCGTTTCCGGAGGCCTGCCCAGGACGATCAGCCGCACCCCCAGCGCCTGGGCCGCCGCGCATTTTTCCGGGAACCCGCCAGCCGCCCCGCCGTCTTTTGTGACCAGCACGGCAATTTCCCACTGCTCCATCAGGGCCTCGTTCAGCTTTTGCGAAAATGGCCCCTGCATGGCTAGGATGTTCTTTTTGGGCAGGCCCAGGGCTTCGCAGGCGGCAAGGCCCTCGTGGCTGGGCAGCACCCGTACGAAAAGCCGCTCCGGTTCGATGTTCGAAAAAGCGGGCAGCTCCTTGGCCCCCGTAGCCAGCAGGACGTTCCCCGGCAGCTCCCGCACCAGGGCGGCGGCTTCCTGGGCGTCCCGGACGCGCAGCCAGTTGCCGGGCTGGCTTTCTTCCCGCAGGCAGCGGCGGTAGGGGACGCCCGTCTGCTGACAGGCAGCTTTGATATTGCGGGTGGCCTCTGCGGCGTAGGGGTGAGTGCAGTCGATGCAGAAGCCGAATCCCCGCAAAAGCGCCGCCATTTCCTCCGCTGTCTTCCGGCCCGTGACCACGTCTACGCCGTCCAGCAGTTCCCGGCCATATTCGGTAGCCACGGACACCACGACCTCCGCGCCCAGCGCTGCCAATTCCCCCGCCAGAACCCGCCCTTCGGACGTTCCGCCGAACACCAAGACCCTCACAGCCCGTAGCCTCGGGGCGTGGCCATCCGGCCGCCGATCTTTTTCGTGCTGCTGTTGCCAATAAACACCGTTGTGAACATATCTAAGCTCTCTTCCTTCAGCTCTTCCAGGGTGAGCACCCGGCTCTCCTGGCCTTCCCGGCCAATGTTGCGCACCCAGCCGCAGACCGTCTCGGGACTGCGCGTCTCCAGCAAAACCTCGCAGGCCCGGCGCAGATGCCCCTGGCGCTTGCGGCTGGCGGGGTTATATAGGCACAGGGCGAAGTCGGCTTCCCCGGCGCAGCGCAGGCGCTTTTCGATGAGCTCCCAGGGGGTCAGCAAGTCGGAGAGGGAGATCACGGCAAAATCGTGCATTAAGGGAGCTCCCAACACCGCCGCCCCGGACAGCGCCGCCGTCACGCCGGGCACCACTTCGATTTCCACCTCCGGGTACTCCGGGGCCATCTCCAAAAGGGGCCCCGCCATGCCGTAGACCCCCGCGTCGCCGCTGCAGACCATGGCCGTTGTTCGGCCCTCCGCCGCCGACCGCAGCGCCATCCGGCACCGCTCCAATTCCTGAGTCATGGGGGTGGTGAGGATTTCTTTGCCTGGGCACAAAGGCGCCACCAACTCCACATAGACCGTGTACCCGCAAAGCACCTGGGCCTCCTGCAGGGCAGCCCGAGCCTGGGCCGTCAAAAACTCGGCGCCTCCCGGCCCGATGCCCATGATATATAACCGCTTCATCCTACCATCTCCAATCCATCGTAAAATCCTTTTGAGCCAGGGCCATGGTCACTCCGCCTTGGGCCTGCTTGGGGTAAAGGAGCTTCCCGCCGCTTGCCAACACCGCCGCCCGTTCGCAGACGTTGTCCACGCCCGTCACCTGCGCCACAAAGGGCGATGCGCTAAAATCCCCCGGCACCGCCGCCAACTCCCCGGCCGTGAAGGTTTGAAGCTTCCAGCCGTGCTTTTCACAGAAGGCCAGTAGCCCCGGCTCCCTCGCTTTCAGGTCGATGCTGGCCGCGCCGCACACAGCCAGCGGATGCACGGGCAGGGCGGTTTCAAAGGCTTCGGACGGGGTGCCTTTTTTGCAGCCCACGCCCAGCACAAAGCAAGGCGGAACAATATGCAAAGCGTCGCCCCGAGCGCAGGCCCCCACCCAAACATCCCAGCTTTCCCCCTGGGCCAGGGCCACGCCAGCGGGGGGCGTACCGGAAATTTCCACCTCTGCCCCCACTGTAACCGTCCCACCGGCTAAAAGCTTCGCGGAAACGGCTTTTATCTTTTCCGGGTTTGCGATGCAGCAACCCTGGCGCTTGGCCCAGCTGTCCACGGCAAACAGGCCCCGGCCGTCGGTAGCGGTGGTGAGTACGGCCGTGCCGCCGGTGATGGCCGCAATGTCCCGTGCCAGTTCGTTGGCCCCGCCCAGGTGGCCGGACAAAATCGGGATGGCAAACCGTCCGTTCTCGTCCACCACGACCACGGCGGGGTCATGGGACTTGTCCTGCAAAAACGGAGCGATGGCTCGTACCGCGATGCCCGCCGCGCCCACAAAAATCAGGCCGTCCGCCTGGGAGAAGGCCTCCCGCGTCCAGTCCCCCAGGGAGAACCCCGGCCTGCCGTGGCCCACCGTGTGGTCGCCGGGAAGCTTTTGGGCCAGGGCGTCCCCACGGGCAGTGAAGGAGACCACACGGATTTTCATCGGGAAGCCTCCCGGAAGCCCGTGGCAAAGGACGGGTCGTAGAGCTTGCTTCGGTCGTAGGCAGAGCCCAGGAAATCCCCCACCAAAACCAGCGCCGTCTTGGTGATGTCGGCTCCGGCCTGAGCAAGCGTCCCCACGGTACAGCGCACGACCCGCTCCTGAGGCCAGGTGGCTTTATAGACGATCGCCACCGGGGTGTTCGCCTGATACGCGCCTTTTTGCAGCTCCTGGGACAGCCCTTCCAGCATCCCCGCCGAGAGGAACACCGCCATAGACGCCCCGTGGCTGGCCAGCTCGGCAATGGACTCCCCCTCCGGTACCGGGGTGCGCCCGGCCATGCGGGTGAGGATCACGCTTTGGCTGACCCCCGGCAGGGTATACTCGGCCCCCAGGGCAGACGCCGCCCCGCAAAAGCTGGACACCCCCGGCGTGATGTCCCAGGGGATGCCGCGTTCATTCAGAGCGTCCAGCTGCTCACGGATAGCGCCGAAAACGGAAGGGTCGCCAGTGTGCAGGCGCACGGTGTCCAGGCCCAAAGCTTCGGCCTCCTCCATGCGCCCGAGCACCTGTTCCAGAGTCATTTCCGCGCTGTTGTAGATTTGGCACCCGGCCCCGCAGAGCTCCAGCAGCGCCGGGTTTACCAGGCTTCCGGCGTAGATGACCACCCCGGCTTTTTTCAGCAGCTCCGCGCCCCGCAGGGTAATCAGGTCGGCCGCACCGGGCCCCGCTCCCACAAAATGCACCATATCCGCCGCCCCTTTCCTATTTCACGATGACCGTGGCAAAATACCCCGGCTTGTCCGGCGCTTCGCTCAGGTCTTGGTATACGGATTCGGTGGGCAGGCCGCAGTCTACCACCAGGGCGGCTTGACTCCCTGCCAGCTGGGCGATCTGCGCCATCTGCCTGCCCGATTTCATCAGCACCTTCGTCCCCGGCAGGGCCAGGGCTTCCTCCAGCCCCGGGCCGTTTGCCGGCAGGATGTGCAGGGGCTCCTCCCCAGCCGTAAGACTTTCTTTCAGCCGCGCCGCCACCGCGCAGAAGCTGGGCACGCCCGGCACCATCACGGCTTCGAAGCCCCGGGCCTCCAAAATCTCCCGCAGGTAGGTGAACGTGGCGTAAATGGACACGTCCCCCAGATTCAGCATGGCCACGTCCCGCCCGGCAGACAGCTCTTCTTCCACCAGCCCAGCCGCTTTTAGGTGGGCTTCCCGCTGGCGGGATTTGTCGCGCTCCATAGTAAAATCCAGCGGCAAGACCTCCTTGCCCTCCAAATCCACCGCCTGCCGCGCGATTTCCAGGGCCAGCATCCGGCCGTCCCGAGTGCGGGGCGCGCAGATGACCGGGCATTTTTCCAGGGTCTTCACGGCTTTCAGGGTGAGCAGCTCCGGGTCGCCCGGGCCCACGCCCACCCCATAGAATACGCCTTTTTTCATGTCCATCCCTCCATGATTTCCTGTACCTGCGCCGTCTGGCCCAAAAGCCCGTACTCATTGGAAAACAGTACCGCGCCCACCCGGTAGGCCCCGGCGACCCGGCGCTCCAGATGGCGGCCCACGGCGTCCGTCAGGCTTTGCAGGACGGGGCCGCGCAGGCCGTGCTTGTCCAGTATGTGGATGCAGGCGTCCGTCGTCGCCGCGCCCATCAGCTGCGCGCAAACCTTCTGCCCGGCCCCGCACAGAGCCGCATGGCAGCAAAAAAGCTCGGTGCGGCAGTCGGCCAGGCTGCTGTGGGTGTTCATAATGCCCCCCGCCAGCTTCACCAGCTTGCCGATGTGCCCCACCAGCAGCACGCTTTCAAAGCCCTGCACCGCGCACTCGTCCAGGGCATCGCCGATGAAATTCGAGCACTTCACCACCGGCACGCCCCCCTCGCTTATCCCCTGGGCCCGGAGGAAATCCAGCCCGTAATTGCCCGGGGTCAGCACCATGTGCCGCGCGCCCTGGGCCCGGCGCTGGGCCAGCTCCAGGGTGACCGTGTCCCGCATGGCCTGCATACTCATGGGCTCCACAATGCCCGAGGTGCCCAAAATCGAGATGCCCCCCACAATGCCCAGCTGGGGGTTGAAGGTCTTCCCGGCCAAGGCCTCGCCGCCTTCCACGGTGATCTCGATGGACAGGCCCCCGTCATACCCGGCCTCGTCGCACACGGACAGCACCGCCTCCGTAATCATCCGCCGGGGCACCCGGTTGATGGCCGCGGCCCCTACCGGCTGGTCAAGCCCCGGCTTGGTGACCCGCCCCACGCCCTCGCCGCCGTCGATTTCAACGCCAGGCCCCTGTGTCCGGGCAGCCCAGGCCCCAATCAATGCGCCGTTTGTGATGTCCTTATCGTCCCCGGCATCCTTGCGCAGGGCGCAGAAAGCCCGGCCATTTTCCATCCGGCACATCTCGGGGACCGCTTCCACCGGCAAACCCTTGGGAGTCGTCAAGCGTATGGTTGCGGGAGCCTTGCCCGTCAGCAGCAGCCGGGCCGCGCCCATAGCCGCCAAAGCCGCGCAGGTGCCCGTGGTGACCCCGCACCGCAAAAGCTTCTGCCCGCTGCGGACATAGTGCTCAAGCCCCATGCCCGGCCTCCCGCAGAAGCTCTTGGAAATGGCTGGTGTAAAGTGCCTGCACCTGTGCCAGCGACCCTAACCCCGCCATGCGCGGTTCTACGGCGTACCCTTCCCCTTCCAGCCGGGACTTCCAGCTGTCCGGCTCATCCCCGGCCATGTCGTTTTGAGCGTGGTCGCCAGCCACCAGCATCAAGGGGGACAGGCAGACGCGCTTCACATCCCGCCCGGCCAGCATCTGCCGGATTTCCGCATACCCCGGCCAGCCCTCCACGGTGCCGATTAAAATGTCCTCACGGCCCAAAAGCCGCAGCGCCGTCTGGAGCGCCGGATAGACCATGTTGGCGAAATGCTCCGTCCCGTGGCCCAGAAAGACAGCGGCCGTCCCCGGCGCCTGGGGGCACAGCCTGTCCAGAACGCCTGCGATAAATTGCAGGTCATCGGTGTTGGACAGCAGGGGCTTTCCCAGCATAATTTTTAGATTTTCCGTTTCTCTTACGGTTTTTTGTATGCTGTCATACTCGAACCCATACAGCAGGTGGGTCGGCTGCACGAGCACTTCTTCCACCCCGTCTGCTGCCAGGGATTCCAGGACTTCTTCCAGGCCCGGCACGGTTTCGCCGCGCTTTGCCAAAATCCCCCGGATGGTCGGGCTCGTATAAGCCACCCGGCAGGGGAGCCCCGTGCACTTCCGCAAGGCCTCCTCTACCGGCGCGATATCCCGCTGCCGGGCTTCCTCCACGCTGGTGCCAAAGCTCAACAAAAGGACCGCCTGCTTCATCGGAAAAGCCCCCTCACCGCCGGGTAAATCCGCTTAAACTGCCGGTACTTTTCCTCATACCGCGCGGTGAGCTCCGCATCCGGCTCCACCGTGTCCGCAATGCGCACCAGGGCCCCACAGGCCTCTTGGGCCGACCCATACGCCCCGCAGGCCACCATGGCAAGCATCGCCCCGCCATATCCGGGCCCCTGCTCGGTCTGGGGCAGGCGCAGGGGGATGCCCAGGACGTTGGACAAAATCTCCCGCCACAAAGGGCTCTTGGAACCGCCGCCGCACAAGGTGCTCTGGGGGATTTCCAGCCCCAGGGACTTGGCCACCTCAAAGCTGTCCCGTATGGCAAAGGCCACGCCCTCTAAAACGGCCTGGGTCATATCGGCGCGGGTGGTGCCCATGTCCATGCCCAAAAAGACGCTGCGGGCCTCGCTGTCGTTGATGGGTGAGCGCTCTCCCATGAGATAGGGCAGGAAATAGACCGTGCCCCGGCCCAGCTTCTCCCGGCTTATGGGGGACTGCTCCGCCGCGTAATCACCTGTCGAAAGGATGTCTTCGCACCACCACTTATTACAGCTGGCAGCGGACAGCATACAGCCCATCAAATGCCAGCCGCCGTCGGCGTGGGCGAAAGCGTGCAGGCCGTTGTGGGGGTCGACCCCAAACTTTTGGGAGCTGATGAACAGCGTCCCCGAGGTGCCCAGGGAAATATTGGCGCTGCCGTCCCCTACCGTGCCCGTGCCGATGGCGGCCGCCGCGTTGTCCCCGGCCCCGGCGCACACGATAGCCGACTCCGGCAGGCCCAGCTGCCGGGCCACCGCCGGAAGCAGCGTCCCCACAGGCTGCGCGCTCTCATAAAGCCGGGGCAGCCAACCCTCCTCCACGCCGCAGATTTCGCACATTTCCCGGCTCCAGCACTTGTGCTCCACGTCTAAGAGGAGCATCCCACTGGCGTCGGAAAAGTCGGTGCAGTGGACGCCGGTCAGGCGGTAGTTCACGTAGTCCTTGGGCAGCATGATTTTCTCGATGCGGGAGAAAAGCTCCGGCTCGTTTTCCCGCATCCACAAGAGCTTGGGCGCTGTGAACCCCGCGAAAGCAATATTCGCCGTGTACTGGCTGAGCTTGTCCCGGCCGATGGTTTCGTTGAGGTACTCCACCTCCTTGGCCGTGCGGCCGTCGTTCCAGAGGATGGCTGGGCGCAACACCTGGTCGTCCTTGTCCAGGGCCACCAAACCGTGCATCTGACCCCCGGCCCCTATGCCCTGCACCTGGGACGCGTCAAACCCGCCAAGCAGCTCGGGAATGCCCTCCAAGACAGCCTGCCACCAGGCCTCCGGCTCCTGCTCACTCCAGCCGGGCTGCGGGAAGGAAAGCGGGTACTCCTTCGTAACGGTGTTTGCGACTTTCCCGGCCCCGTCCACCAAGAGCAGCTTGCAGGCCGACGTGCCCAAATCGATGCCGATATAATACATTTTACTCCTCCTTTATTTGTCCGTCCCAGGGCATGAGCTGTACCTCCATGCCGTCATACATATAGCCCACATCCGTTGCTGCCACGATGGGCCCTTCCCCGTCCAGCGCCGTGGTGTTTACCAGCACGTAGGGGGTGGTGTCGTCATTGTAGGGCCAGACGTAGGCGCAGCGGCGCTCCTTCAGGCGGTAGCGCTCGCCCCAGGGACCTTCCTCCGCTTCCACCGTGTAGATCACCGGCCCGTCGGCCCCTTCCTGGATGGCCTGCCGGGGCAGGGTGTTGTCGTGCTCCCGCCCGACCCCTTCTACCGTGATGACCACCTGGTTCCCGGCTGGGAAATCCCCCTGGTCAATGCTTATCCACACCTCGGCTCCGCCCACCGTCTCCCGGCCGGCGATGCTCAGCACTTCACCCTGGCCCCGCTCCCCAGTGAGCCGGTCCAGGATATCCACGTGCAGGCCCGGTATGATCACGTCGTTAGGCAGATGCCGCCCGTCGGCCGTGGTGGTCAGGTAGTGCACTTTTCCTTCCTCGACCACTGCCGTTTCCTTCAGCGTAAACGGGATGGCGTGCCGCCCCGGCCGTGTCACATAGGCCACTGGTAGGCTTTGGATGTACCCCGTCTGGGAATACAGCGTCGCCCCCGCGACCACCCCCAGGTATACCGCCAGCACCAGCGCGGTTATTTTCCGGCTGGGCTTTATCTTTTTCAGCTGTGCCAACATGGCGTGCCTCCTTATTCGTTTAAGTATATTTCGGTGCGTTCCTGCAGGTCTTGGGCGCATTGTTCGGCGCTGATGAGGCCTTGGTCAAAATACTGCACCAGGATGTCTTTCAGCACGTCATCCAAGCGAATATCCGTAAACTTCACGGCTTTTTCCCGCCCCATAACGGCCTGCATGGCCTCCAGATGACTCTCGTCGAAGAGCTTGCCCAGCCGCTTTTTCAGGCTGTCCTCTGCCAGGGCTTTGTTCAAGGGGAAGCTGCCCTGGAAGCGGTTGTTATAATATTCGTTATCCGCGCCGCCTTCCGGCATTTGCGTGTGTATATACTTGATAAATTCCCATGCCAGCTCCTTGTTCGGGCTGCTCACCGGGATGCTCAGCGTGTTCCCCGCTGCGGCTACAAGCTTCCCGTCCCGATTCTCATAAGGGACGGCCACGCCGCCGGTATCGCCCAGCACGTCAAAATAGGAGAATATATTGTAGTGGCTGAGCCGGGTGTTCAAAACCAGGCTGGCCCCTTCTGCAAAGGTTTTTTCTTCATCGTAAAAGAACGTACCGGTAGCTACAGGCTGTTTGAACCGGGCCGGCTGCAGGCGGCTGATAAAGCCGATAAACTCCGGGCTGTCAAAGCGCGCCTCCCCCGCTTTCGGATTCAAGAAGCTGTCCAGCTCCGTCTCGCAGTACTCCCACTTCGTGTAGGCCTCGCAAAAATAGAAATCCTCCGGCACGATCCCCTTTTCCACGGCCTGGCCGTACAGTTCCAGCAGCTGCTCCAGGGTGGCGCTGTCCCAGGCGTCCAGGTCGATATCCAGGGCTTCGGCCACGTCCCGGTTCACCTTTACGGCCTCCACGCCAAAGCACGTGGGCAGGGCAAACAATCCCTTGCCGGTCTGAGCCCCCGTCAGCACGTCCATGTAGTACTCGTCCTCCGGGAACGTTTCGGCCCAATCGGGGAAGTCATAAAAATTGCAGAACAAGCCGCTTTCCGAATAACGGCGGACGCCCAAATTCCCCGTCTCGATGATATCCGGCGGGTCGCTGCCCATCAGCTGGGTGGCGATGCGCTGGGCATAATTTGACCGCAGCCGGGCAAACGTGTCCGAATCGCTGTTCATGGCCTCGTCCTGGGTCATCCCCGCCTCAAAGGCGATGGACACGTTGGGATGCAGCTTGCAAAACTCCTTGGCGGCCAGGTCAAGGCCCATGTCTTCATACACGGCCTGCTCTACGGCAATGCGCAGTTCCCCGCTGAGCTCGTCCCCTTCGTCCGCCGCGGCCTGGCTTTCTGCCTCGCTGCTCTCCTTCTTGTTGGCGAACTCCTCGTACACGGCCTTCTGGTCATTCCCGCAGGCCCCCAGGCTCAGCAGCAGGCACAAGGCCAGCAAGAACGATAAAGCTTTTTTCACGGTATGCCCCCCTTACTCGTTCAAATAAATTTCCGCTTTTTCCTGCAGCTGCTTGGCGCACTGCTCGGTGGTCAGCAGGTTACGGTCGAAGTAGTCGATAAACACGGGCGTGAGGGCGTCATTCAAGCGGGGGGCGTACTGGTAGAAGGTGTCGGCCTTCTCATACGAATCCATGACAAAAGCGCCAATCTCATCTTTATAGGTTTTGCCCATCATAAGTTTCAAAGCCTCCTGTTCGGTATCGCGCTTCAGGAAGGTGTAGTTGGTTCTCAGTTCATAATACTCACTTTTGTCTACTGGCTCTCCTTCTGTAAAGCTCCCGGCTGTGCAGATGGCATTGCCGTTTTCATCCACATTGACAAACGAAACCGCAAACTTCAAAAACTCCCAGGCAAGCTCTTTATTTTTGCTGCTTTGGGTAATGGCATAGGGGGTTCCCGTAATAATCCTATGCCCGTTTATGGTGCTTGTGGGAACGGGCTCTGCTTTCAGCGCGCCTAAGGAGTAATTTACCAGGACTGTCTTCTCGGGGCCGCCGCTCATTTCTAACCATGTGGTCGTATCAAACACAGGGGGCGGGCCGTTATCACTGTGATAATATGCTATCTCTGCCACGGTCCGGGGGAAGCGCAGGCCTTTTATCCCTTCCAGCAGGGTAAGGCATTCTTCTGTGTTGAAATACGCCTTGCCGGCCCCTTCATCCAGCAGGTCAGGATATTGCTCCATAAAGAAGCTGTCGGGCGTCATCCCCTCTGCCACCACGAAGCTGTCTGCTACCAGACCGCCGTCCACCGCCGCGTTAAACAGATCCATGATGTCCTGTGCGTTTATGCTTTCCATGGACTTTAAGTCCACATCCAAAAGCCCGGCGACCTCCTGGTTTATCCATCTCCACGAGGGCGACGCCGTAATCGGCATGGCAAACAGGCCCTTATCGGTTTCGGCAGCCTTGAGTATATTGGTGAAATACTCGTCCTCCGGGAACGCTTCGTCAAAATCCCCAAAGGAATACAGGTCGCAGAGCAGGCCGCTCTCCGAGTAGCGCGGGACGGAAAGACCTTGCATGTAAAGAATGTCCGGAGCTTCGCCGCTCATGAGCTCCACAGCCCGGTTCTGTGTGTACCGCATTTCTGTGGCCAGATAGAGGTTCCCGTCCAGTTCCCGGGCCTCCTCCATCGAAATGCCGCCCTCCACCGTGACCTTGACGCCCGGGTGCAGGGCTTCAAATTCAGCGGCGATCAAGTTGATGTTGTACAGCAGCCCGATCCTGCTGGTCAACTCATACTTTATGCCGATACGCAGCTCGCCCGTCAGTTCCACCTCGGGTTCCTCAGGAGCCTCGCTGCTCTCCTTCTTGTTGGCGAACTCCTCGTACACGGCCTTCTGGTCATTCCCGCAGGCCCCCAGGCTCAACAGCAGACACAGGGCCAGCAGGACCGATAAAGCTTTTTTCATAGGATTGCCCCCCTTTTCCCTTTATTTTACTGCTTTTGGGAAGGGGTGTCAATGATAGACAAGAAAAAGGCCGGGCATCTGCCCAGCCGTTCTGTCAAACATCCCCGTGCAAGTTTAATACTTCTTTTGCAGCGGATTTATTGGTAAGCAAGCTATAAGGGTCATTTTGCAAGTTTGTGGGCGACGCCTGCATATCCAGATAGCGCCCGACGATCATTTTTTGAATCAGTTTGCTCAGCTGAGTCTTATCAAAGACGGATGTAATGAGTGCAAGAATGATGCAGCAAATATCTAAAACCATGGTAATATGCTCCTACGTTTCGAAAAAATCATTATAATATCATTCGGTCGCGTTTGGCAACCTCATTGAATAGGGCAAAAAAGGAGTCCGCGAAGCCTTTCGCGTATCCCGTAAGCTCGTTCTTCAGGGACCGCGAAATAGGCCATCGGTAGTCCAAACACAAAAACCCTACGGTGCGGTATCCGCTCTCTTTGCTTTGCAGATGCTTTTTGTC
>CANTDZ010000002.1 GCA_947652665.1 uncultured Clostridia bacterium | reverse complement strand
CTCTTTCTTCTCCCTGACCGATTTCCAAAAACAACTTGCTGTCCATAACCGCCGCCCTAACAACTTTCCGATGAGGCCACTGAACTGGCTTTTTCCCAATGAGTTCTTTGTACAATATGTTTGACAATCCTACATTTTTGAAATTTTTTTCAGCTTACTTCATTTCCACGACCGTAACACCGCTTTCGCCCTCGCCGAAGGTACCCAGCCGGAAGCCTTTGACTTGGGGGCACCGGCGCAGATGTTTCTGGACAGCGGCACGCAGGACGCCCGTACCCTTGCCGTGGATGATCGTTACCTGGGTCAAATGGGAACGGGCGGCGCGGTCGAGGAAAGCGTCCACTTCCATCAGGCCCTCCTCCACGTTCATGCCGCGTAAATCCAGGCTGGAAGCAGCTTCCGGCGCCGAGACATTCTTTGTGACGCTGCGGCCCTTAATCTTTTGGCGCTCCGGCTCCATCAAGCGCAGGTTTTCCACCGGCACCCTGGTCTTGAGTATCCCGGCCTGCACCAATACTTGGCCATCCTTGGGGGCTTCCAGAACCGATGCTTTTTTATCAATATCAAAAATCAACACCGTGTCCCCTGGCTTCAGCTCACGCGGAAGCTGGTAATCTTCCCGGCTCTGCTTTCGTACCGGGTCGGCAGAAGCCTCCAAGTCGCGCATACCGGAGCGCAGCTTGGCTTTCTGTTCGGCGGAAAGGCTCTTGTTTTTCTGCCTGCGCAGCTCGTCCAGTTCGTTGAGGAGCGCGTCCGCCTGCTGCCTTGTCTTCTGCACGATGCGCGCCGCTTCTTCCCGGGCCTGCTCGACTTCCCGCTTGGCACGCAGCCCTGCCTCGGCCTGCTTCGCTTCGGTCTGGCGCATACTCTCCCGGGCCTGCCGGGCCGCTTTCCGGGCGGCTTCCAGCTCGTTTTCCATTTCCCGGCGGCGCTCTTCCAACCGCTCGATGACCTGCTCAAAGGAACTGCTTTCCTGGCTCACCAGCTCCCCGGCCCGGTCCACGATGCGCCCTTCCATGCCCAGCCGCCGGGAAATTGCAAAAGCGTTGGACTTGCCCGGCACGCCAATAAGCAGCCGGTACGTAGGCCGCAGGCTCTCCACGTCGAACTCACAGCAGGCATTCTCCACGCCGTCGGTCTGCAGGGCATAGCTTTTCAGCTCGGCGTAATGGGTGGTACACGCCAGACGCACCCCTTTTCGCCGCAGCTCCTCTATAATCGCTGTGGCCAGGGCCGCGCCCTCTACCGGGTCGGTGCCGGCACCCAGCTCGTCCAAAAGCACCAGGCTGTCTCCGTCGGCGACGGCCAAAATGCGGATGATATTTGTCATGTGCGCCGAGAAGGTCGACAGGCTCTGCTCAATGCTCTGTTCGTCCCCAATGTCCGCCAAAATGTGGCGGTACACTGGCACGCGACTCCCCTCCCCCGCCGGGACCATCAGGCCGCACATAGCCATGAGGGTCAGCAGGCCCAGGGTCTTAAGGGCTACGGTCTTGCCGCCCGTGTTGGGGCCGGTGATGATCAGGGCATCAAAATCCTGCCCCAGAGTGATATCTGTGGGCACCACCTTGTCCTTGGCAATGAGCGGGTGGCGGGCGGCGTGAAGCTCCGTGCGGCCATTCTCGTCAATCTCCGGCACGACGGCTTTCATGCGGTAGGCAAGCTGCGCTTTGGCAAAGATCACGTTCAACTGCACCGCATAGCTGTAACTTTCAATGAGCGGGTCGGCAAAAGCTCCCGCTTCCCCCGAAAGCTCCAGTAGAATGCGGCTGATCTCCTCCTGCTCGTCTGAACGCAGCACTCGTATCTCGTTGTTCAGCTCCACCACGCTCATGGGCTCGATGAAGACCGTCGCGCCGCTGGAGGAGCTGTCGTGCACCAGGCCCGGCACCTCGCCCCTAAACTCCGCCTTGACCGGCACCACATACCGCCCCCCGCGCTGGGTGACGATGGCCTCCTGCAAATGCTTTTGGTGGGTTTGGGAATGGATCAGCTTGTCCAGCTGCTCCCGCACCCGCACGGCCGCTCCGCGAATCTTGCGGCGAATAGTCGCCAGCGCTGGGGATGCCGCATCGGCCACTTCCTCCTCGCTTTGGATGCAGGTGAAGATTTTCTCCTCCAAAGCCTTGTTGGGCGCCAAAATATCAAACCGGGGCGAAAGCACCGTGTGCATCCCGGCGTTTTTGCTGTGCCACTGCTGCAAGGAGCGGATAGCCCGTAAGGTGCCGCCAATGTCCAGCAGCTCCCGCAGACCCAGGCCGCCCCCCGCTTGAGCCCGGCGCAGGGCGTTTGTTACGTTCTTCATGCCGTAAAAGGATGGCGCGCCGAATTTCGCCATGAGCACGAAAGCCGCGTCCGTTTCCTCCAGCAGGCGGCGGGCCTCGCTGGCGGTGTACACCGGCTCGATAGAACGGGCCAGGGCCGCGCCGTCCTCACAGGTGGTCTCCTTGGCCACCATCTCTAAGATTTTGTCGAGCTCTAGGGCTCGGTAATTTTTGTCCATGTTTGTCCTTTCTATGTCCTGCTTACAAGAGGCTCGTATAAAAATCCAACGTCTGCGGCCTTTTCTGCAAGACCTGCACCGTGTACGCTTCTACCGCCCGGGA
Organism: uncultured Clostridia bacterium; assembly: GCA_947652665.1. Taxonomy (GTDB): domain Bacteria; phylum Bacillota; class Clostridia; order Oscillospirales; family Acutalibacteraceae; genus Acutalibacter. The sequence goes on along the minus strand of CANTDZ010000002.1, from coordinate 54,360 downwards.
AAGCTCCTTCCCCGCGCCCTCGGATACCTGGAAGGAAAAAATCTTCCCGAAGTCCGAGTAGACGATGTGCCGCATGGCCGTCAGCGCCGCCGGGGAGAGCATCAGGCCCTGGCCGCCGCAGTCCTTGCAGCAGATGTTGGCCTCGCTTACCTGGAACGCCATGGGGTCGGCCTCGTAAGACCCGCAGCGGGTGCAGCCGATGAGGTCGGGCATGAAGCCGGAGATGGAGAGCATCCGCAGCTCCACAATGGGCTTGAGCAGGGCCGGGGGCCTTGTCCCCTCGCACAAGAAGTGCAGGGCGTTTAAGACCAGCCGCAGGTACTCCGCGCTTTCGACGCCCTCGGGCACCAGCTCGGCGGAAAGCTCACAGAAATACTGTCCCAACGCCAGCGCCACAATATCCTTGCGCAAGCCGAAAAACACCTCCAGAGGGAAGGCGTCGTTGATTATGTATTTTTCCCGCCCCTTGTACAGGTTGAGACGGGAATAGCACAGCAGTCCTGTGGCGGAATGTTTGCTGTCTTTCAGGTTCTTGGCCCGCCGGGCAAACGCCCGCACGACCCCTTCGTCCTTTGTCAGCACGGTGACGATGCGGTCACTCTCCCCCACCGGCTGCTCCCGGATAATAAGGCCCTGGGTCTTTACCTGCACACTGTCCTTCCTGCGCACGATGCACCTCCTGGGGCCCTTCCGCCCGGTTCTTTATCTGTGCATACCGGATGTAATCCTCAATCTTACCTGTCTGGGCAAAGCACACCCACGCCTGATTCTCGTCCACAAAGGCATCCTCCTTCCGGAGCCTTAAAAGCTCTGCAAAAAAAGTATTTGCAGGATAGGCCCTCCTATGAAAGGAAAAAATATCTTTGTTCGACAAGCTTTGGCACATTTCACGCCTGGTTTGTGCTTGTACCCCGTCACATTTCCAAATTGCGCTCGGAGAAGCCCAGGCCCTGCAGGGTCTGGGGACGCTGCCGCCAGTCCTCTTTCACTTTGACCCACAGCTGCAAATTGATTTTGCAGCCGAAAAATTTCTCCAAATCGGCTCGGGCCTGCGACCCAATCTTTTTAAGCATCTGCCCTCCCTTGCCGATGAGCATCCCCTTGTGGCTGGCTTTTTCGCAGTATAGGGTCACGTGGAGGGTCAGGGTCTCCCCGGCTTCCTCCATGTGCTCGGTGACCGCCGCCACCCCGTGGGGCACCTCCTGGTCTAAGAGGCGCAGGACTTTCTCCCGCACCAGCTCGGCCGCGATTACTTGCTCGGGCTGGTCGGTGAGCATATCCTCTTCAAAGAGCCAGCCGCCGGGCACGGTCAGGCCCCGCAGCTCTGTGAGCAGGGCATCCATGCCGTTGCCATCCCGGGCCGACACAGGCACCACGGCCTGGAAATCGTAAAGCCCGCTATAGGCCGTGATCTGCGCCATGAGGCGGGTCTTGTCCTCCAAAAGGTCTATTTTATTGATTGCTAAGACAGCCGGCACCCCGGCCTCCTTAAAGCGCTTGACAAGCTCCTCGTCCGCTTTCGAGACGGGCGCGCCGGCTTCCGTCACCAGCAGGCAGGCGTCCACCCCGGCCACGGTGCTGGTCACGGATTTCACCATGTAATCCCCCAGCGAGTTGCGCGGCTTTAACAGTCCCGGCGTGTCCATAAAGACCATCTGGTCGTCCTCCACCGTCAGCACGCCCATGATGCGCGTGCGGGTGGTCTGAGGCTTGCGGGAAACAATGGCGATCTTCTGGCCGATAAGCCGGTTCAGTATAGAGGACTTGCCCACATTGGGCCTGCCCACAATGGCAATAAGGGCAGAATTGCCCTCTGCCCCCCGTGCGTCATATTCATATTCCATGATTTTCATCCTTTTTATATTAAACGTTATATAAGTTGTATAAGCTCTATGAAATGCGGCAGGAAAACTACCACGCCCACCGCCGCCGCAAAAATCGCGGAAAGCAGCACGGCCCCCGCCGCTATGTCCTTTATCATGCCAATGCGGTCGTTGTGGGATTCCTCTACGAAATCACACAGGCGCTCCACGGCGGTATTCATGGCCTCCGCCGCCATGACCATGCCCATGGCCAGCAGCAGACAGGCAAGCTCCCCCCCGCTGACTTTTAGGCATAACGCCAAAACGGCCACCGCCGCCGCCACAGCAAAATGCACCCGCATATTGCGCTCGGCTTTCAGGCACCGCCCTATGCCCCGGAAGGCATCCCGGAAGCTGTCAAAAAACGTGCGTTTACGCATCGGTATAGCTGCTGCTGGCGGGCAGGCCCAGCTGGCTCATGACCAGCTCCTCCTTTTCCCGCATACGCACGCGCTCCAGGCCGCCGTTTTCGTGGTCGTAGCCCAGCAAGTGCAGCATGGAGTGGGCCGTCAGGTAGCCAATCTCCCGCTCCAGCGAGTGGCCGTACAGCTGGGCCTGCTCCATGGCCCGGGGCACGGAAAGGACGATGTCGCCCAAAATCTTGGCCCCGGTCTCGTGGTTTACGTCGTAATGCCCGTTCTCGCCCATGGGGAAGGACAGCACATCGGTGACCGCATCCTTGTCCCGGTACTGGCGGTTCATCTCCCGGATCTGCTCGTTATCCACAAAGGAGACGCTGATCTCGGCGGAATCCGGGAAGCTTTCCAGCTGCAGCACCGCATGGCAGCACCGGCGGATCAGCATCCGCACCCCGGTGGGGATCTTCACTTGCTTCTGGCGGTTGGAAATAATGACCTTGATCTTCTCCATTTGCGATTCGTCCTTTCCTTTTTGTTAGGGTTTGGCCCGTCCGGCGCGCTCGTAGGCCCGGATGATGTCCTGCACCAGCTTATGGCGCACCACGTCTTTTTCCGTGAATTTGAAGATGGCGATATCCTCCACCCCTCGCAGCACCCGCACGGCTTCTTTGAGCCCCGAGCGCTTGCCGTCCGGCAGGTCAATCTGGGTCACGTCCCCGGTGATGACCATCTTGGAGCCAAAGCCCAATCGGGTCAGGAACATTTTCATTTGCTCGCCGGTGGTGTTCTGGGCTTCGTCCAGAATGATAAAGCTGTCGTCCAGGGTGCGTCCGCGCATATAGGCCAGGGGCGCCACTTCGATGTTGCCGCGCTCTACATAGCGCTGGTAGGTCTCGGCGCCCAGCATATCGAAAAGGGCGTCGTACAGGGGGCGCAGGTAGGGATCGACCTTCTGCTGCAGGTCCCCGGGAAGAAAGCCCAGCTTCTCCCCCGCCTCCACGGCCGGCCGGGTGAGGATGATCCGGTTGACCTGCTGGGCCCGGAAAGCCGTTACAGCCATGGCTACCGCCAGGTACGTCTTGCCCGTACCCGCCGGCCCCACGCCGATGGTTATGGTATTGTCCTTGATATTGTCGCAATAGGTGCGCTGGCCCACGGTCTTGGGCTTGATGGGCTTGCCCTTGCTGGTGATGCAGATGCAGTCCCCCGCCAGCTTCTGGACCTGCTGCTCGCTGTCCTCGGCCACCATGCGGATGCAGTAGCGTACGTTCTGTTCGGTCAGGGCCTCGCCGCTGCCGATAAGCGTAATAAGGCTTTGCAGGGCCCGGTGCGCCCGGTCGACCATCTCCGGGTCTTCCCCGCTGATCTTCAGCTCGGTGTCCCGGAAGACCACCGTCACCCCGTATTCCCGCTCGATGAGCCGGATGTTGCCGTCAAAGCTGCCAAAAAGCTCGGCGGCCTGCTCTAGCCTGTCTAAATTGATTCTTTGTTCCAATGATTTTCTCCTTATATAGGTACCATTTTCTTTACCATTATAGCACATCCCGAAAGAGATACACAAGAGAAAATCCTATGAAATGTACACAAAATTTATTCAGAGTATAGAGCTATTCCACCAAAACCTCCTGGACTACCCCAATCTCCTCCCGGCAAAGGCACCGGGCTTCCAGGATGCACTGGCCGTCTGGGAAGCTGAATATCAGGTCTTCCTCCACCACCTGGCCCCCTGGGGCAATCTCGGCCCGCTGGGCTTCCCGCAGCTTCAAAAGCGCCTGGGTGCGCTGTTCGTCCTCGGTAAGAGTGCGGGTGCGCTCCTCCCACACAACGCGCGCCTCCCGGTCCAGGGACACGGGGAGCTCGGTGCCCAGGGCCACCAGGGGCGAATTCTCTTCATAGACGCGCCCTTCCCCCGCAGGCAGCGGCAGGCCCAGCGGGATGCGCAGCCCCAGCAAATACAGCGACCAGCTGCTGGCCGTCTCGCCAGTTTCCACCCACTCCTTTTTCGTGCTGCCCACCTGGACGGTGAAGGTGCGGTACGTCTCGGCAATCACGCTGCCCCGGGCCGGGCCCGTCACCTGCAAGGGGTGCTCGATGGGCTCGGCCCAGGGGTCCTGCTCCTCCTCGTACAGGCCCGAGATCAGCAGCTGGCCCTGGTCGACCGCCTCGCCCAGCCCCACCTCGATGCGGCCGCTTTCGGCCTGAATGGCCACCACTTTGCCCTCCCGGCTGGCCACGATGTTTGACCAGCCCGACGCTTCCTCCGGTTCCGGCTGGGGTTCGGCCTCTTTCACGCTGATTTCGGCAAAGCAGCCGTCGGTGGTGATGCCGGCCCAGCTCAGCCCAGGAAGCTCCGCCACAAGGCTGTGGGTAATGCCGCGGGGATTGAATTCCCGCAAGGGGCTGCCCTGGTACAGGCCGTAATGGGACGCGGCTTCTAAAATGAGGGAGTCCGGCAAAAGCTGTGTGCCCTTTACCGACACCCCCCACAAAAAACCCGACAGAAACACGTAAAGCGCTGCCCCACAGAACGCTCCCAGCAGCAGTCCTTTGCGGCTGCGCAGGCGGTAGAGCTGGAAGGGCACGCCGCGCTTTTTCAGCAGATGGGTGCGCGCCTCACTGCGCCGGCCAATGCGGCGGAGCTTACCGTACTCCCGCGCCTTGATGCGCGCCACCGGGACGCCGTCCCTGCGCCGGTAGCCCCACAGGCCAATGTGGCTTTTGGCGGTCATATTGAAAAAACGGGCGCTGTTGCCGGTCACGGAGAACTCGGCGTACCCCGAAAGCAGATGGAAGACTTTTTCCAGCATAACAGCCCTCCTTAAAAGTTGTACTCGACTTGCGAGAGAAAGCCCTCAATCACGGCAGAATTCTCCGTCAGGCGGCGCAGGGCCAGGCCCCGTCCGCAGAACCGCACGGTCAGCCTGCCTGCCTTCAAAAGGATTTTCTCGTCGTCGTAATCGATAATGCCGTCACAGCCGTCTACCACCGCCGACCGGTTGCCCGTCAGCGTAATGAGCGGCCCGCCTTTTCCCAGTTCCATAGCATACCTCCTGATCTTGTCTGCCCTATATTTATGTGCGCAGCGTGGCATGTATCACGGGTTTTCGCCATATCTTGTAGGGACGAGGTTTGGAAGGGGGAGCGGCTATGGGCATAGTACAAAGGGTCTGGCGGCGGGTGCCGGGGGTTTTGGCGGCAATGGGGGTGCTTTTCCTTCTATGGGCGCTGCTGTCCTTCCCGGATTTGGTAAAAAACAGCGTGCGCCAAAGCGTCCTTTACTGCCTGACCGTGCTGGTGCCATCGCTGTTCCCCTTTATGGCCCTTAGCCAGCTGATTGTGCTTTCCAGCGCCGGGGATGTCCTGGGGGCCCCCTTGGCCCCGCTGGCCCGGTGGGTCTTCCGCCTGCCCGGCTGCTGCGCCGCGCCCATCCTCATGAGCTTCTTAGGCGGCTACCCCGCCGGCGCCCGGAGCGTTTCGCTGCTGCTGGAACAGGGACGCATCACCCGCCAGCAGGCAAGCCGCATGATGCTTTTCTGCGTAGGCCCCGGAACGGCTTTCGTGGTGACGTACCTGGGAGGCAGCGTCCTGGGCAGCTACCGGGCCGGATGGCTGTTGTTTTTCTCCGTCACGCTGGCGGGGCTAATAATGGGCGCCGCCACCAGCTTTTGGGACAGGGTGCCGCCAAAGGGGCACGTCCCAGTAAAAAAAGAAGGCGGGGCGGTCATACGCTCCGTCTCGGGGGCGGCCCACAGCGTTTTGATTATGTGCGCTTGCATTGTAAGCTTTGCTGGGCTTTCCGCACTCCTGCACGCTACAGGGGCCTATCAGGCGGCTGTACAGCTTTGGGCGAGGCTGGGGCCCCTCACCCCGCCGGAGACGGCTGCGGCGCTGTCGTTCCTGCTGGAGGTCACAGGCGGCGTAGGCGATGCGGCCCAATTCCGCGTGGGCCCTGAGCTTTACGCTTTCGGCCTGGCCTTTGGGGGGCTGTGCGTGCATATGCAGGTATTCGCTATGTTCCGCGACTTCCCTCTGAAAAAACGCTGGTTCTTCCTGTCCCGCTTTGCCCACGGGCTGCTGGCCGCCGGGATTTTCCGGCTTTTAGGCGTTTGGCTCCCCGGGGGTGCCCTGGAGACTTTAGGCCCCGTAGCCGAACGGCAGGTGCAAGCCCTCTCCGGCACGGCGGCGGGGGGGCTGTCCCTGTTGCTGCTATGCGCCGCGTTTCTGCTGGTCGCCGGGCGGGACGAACCGGCATAGAAAAGGCTGGCTGGGCGAACCCAGTCAGCCTGCATTTATTCGGTTGGGGTGCTTTCGGGCGTCGAAGCCGGTTCGGGGCCGGCGCTGACAACCACGGTGATGGTCGAGCCGTAGTCCAGGGAATCCCCCACTTCGTGGTCCACGTAGCGGATAACGTAGCCGGGATCAACATCGTCGCTGGCCTCCTCCTCGCGGACGGGCACAAAGCCGTTGCTGGTCAGAAGCTCCTGCAAATCGGCAAAGCTGACGCCCCGGAATTCCGGCAGAACACGGGTGGCTGCGCCTTTGCTCACGGTCACCACGATGGTGCTGCCGGGCTGGACGCTTTCCCCTGCAAAGGGGCTCTGACTGATGATATTACCCTCCTCAATGGTGCTGCTGAACGACCGGGAGGATATCTTCAGCTGGAGCTCGTACTCGCCGTCGGCGATTTTCTTTTCCCAGTCGTCGTAGCTCTGGTTGAGCATATTGGGCACCTCCACCACGGACTGGGACGCGGCGGTACCGTCGAAAAGCTGGCCCAGGTCGCCAAAGGACATCCCCCTGTCCCCCAGCCACGCCGACGCTACGATGATGAGCGCCACCAGCGTCACTACGCAGGAGCCGATGAGCCACACCACCGGCGGCAGGCCCCGGTTTTGGGGCAGGCTCATGTTGATGGGCGGCAGGCGGCGGATGGCGTCGGTCTGGTCGATTTCCTCCACCAGGGCGGGAGCGGCAGAAAGTTCGCTGCGGAACCGCTCGAAACTGCCGGTACGCTGGCCCTGCTTGACCTGCAGGGCGTTGGCAATGGCCGTCACCGCGAAGGGCGGCAGGGCCTTGAGCACGTCCTTTGCGATGAGCAGGCGGGGATCGTCAATGCGGCGGGGGGCCTCCTTGGGAGTGTGGCCCGTCAGCGCGAACAGCATGGACGCCGCCAGGGAGTAGACATCGCTGCCCTCGCCGCACAGGGCTTTCGAGCTGTACTGCTCAATGGCCGCGCAGCCGGGGTCCAAGTCGGCCTGGATGGGCGAACCCGCCCGGCGCGCCGCGTTAATGCAGAAGCCGGTGAGGATCAGGTTGTGCTCCTTGGTCACCCGCAGGGTGTCCGGCGAAATGCCCAGGTGCGAGATGCCCAGAGAGTTGATAAGCCCCAGGGCCGTCAGCACCGGCATGAACATCCGGTTGACTTCGTTCCAGCCCAAGTGGCCATTATTGTTCACATAGCTGCGCAGGGAAACGGTCGGGGTGTAGCGGTACACCGTGTAGACCGTGCCGTTTTCCTCGAAGATATCCAGCACCGATTCGATCACCGACAGCTCCCGCAGGCGGCTGACGCCCTTGGACAGCTCTAAAAACTCGTCGGCGTATTTGTCGAACAGGCTCTGGTCTTCCTTCCGGGGCGCAATGGCCTGGTCCTGCCTGCGGGACGTGAGGGGACGCGGGAAAAACTCCCGCACGGTCACGGTTTTTTGGGTGGTGCGGTCCAGGGCCATGTAGGTGATGCCCTCGCTGTTCATGGAGCGCACCCGCCCCACCACGTACCGGGAGGCCAGCACGGTCTGCAGCCCCAGGCCCTCGGCGACCTGGGGCTTGCTGTTGTCCCAGGAACATTCCGGGCAGAAGCTGCCATCCACCTCCGGACGGTAGCTTGCAAAGCAATTCATGCAAAGTTTGCTGGCCATGTTGACCCCCCTACGACATATTTGCATTCATTATAGCATAACGGATGGAGAAATACAAGAAAACTATCGAATTTAGAAAAAAGCACCGTTTTATTCGATAGTCGTGACAACGGCCGTGCAGGGCCCTTTCAGGGTGACCTCCCCCGCGTCTGCCGGTACAAACAAGCTGTCCGCCGGCCCGAAGCCTACTGCGTTTTCCGGGCCCGAAAGCTCGCCGGAACCCTCTGTCACCACCACGGACGCAAAGGTGCTGCCGTCCATTTTCAAAGTGACTTCGCTTTCCACTTTATAGCGCCGGGTCGTGAAATATTTGCAGGACGCCAACAGCTTCACGCGGCCGCCGGGGACGCTTTCCTCTGCCCCCTGCTTGTCACTGGTGTCCGAGGGCGTCAGCTTTGACACGGCGAGAGCCTTCTCCACGTGGAGTTCGCGGGGCTTGCCGTCGGCGCCTACCCGGCCATAGTCGTAGACCCGGTAGGTGCAGTTGGAGTTTTGCTGGATCTCGCAGATCAGGATGCCGCCGCCAATGGCGTGGATGGTGCCGGATTCGATGAAGAACACGTCGCCAGGGTGCACGTCCACTTTGTTGAGCACCTCTAAGAGCGTGTTGTCCGCGATCTTTTGGGCGAACTCCTCCCGGCTTACCTCCCGGTTGACGCCAAAGTACAGCGACGCGCCGGGCTCGCAGTCCATGACGTACCACATTTCGGTTTTGCCGTACTCTTTTTCCACTTCCAGGGCGTACTCGTCGCTGGGGTGCACCTGGATGGAAAGGGGGTCCTTGGCATCAATGAACTTGATGAGTACAGGGAAGTTTTCAAATTTTTCACAGTTGGTGCCTGTGGCCTGGGGGCCCATCTGCTTTACATAATCCCCTAAGGGCATCCCGTCAAACTCCCCGCCCACAATGCGGCTTTGCCCCGCCGGGTGGGTAGAAAGCTCCCAGCTCTCCGCAACCTTGTCGTAATCGCACTTTTTCCCGTAGGCTTCCCGCAGCTTTACGCCGCCCCACAGGTAGTCTTTGAACGCCGGTTCCAGCTTTTCGATTTTCATACTTTTCCTCCTATCCGTATCTCCTGCGCCGCCCCGTGTGGGCCGATGTGCTTCTCCATCCACGCCATGTTGTACCACCGCCCGAACTTATAGCCTACCTGGCGGAATTCCCCTACCCAGCGGTAGCCCAGGCGCTCATGGAAACGTACGCTGTCCAGGGTCAGGTACTCGTCTTCTTTTAGGGGCGTGGCAATGCACGCGTTCATGTTCAAGTACCCTTGGGCCTTTAGGGCACTTTCCAGGGCTTCGTGCAGCCGGCCGCCCAGCCCCATGCGCTTCTTCTCCATGCTTACGTATATAGATGTCTCCACCGCCCAAGCATATGCCGCCCGTGTGTGGAACGGCCCTGCGTATGCGTAACCGGCAGCTTCCCCGTCCAGCTCTGCCACAAGATAGGGGTACCGGGCCAGGGTCCTTTCTATGCGGCTTCGGAACTCCTCCAGGGTGGGCACGTCGTATTCGAAGGTAATGGCCGTCTTTTCCACGTAGGGCGCGTATAGGCCCAGAAGCGGTCGGGCGTCTTCCGGCACGGCGGGGCGTATGCGGATATCCATATTTGCCTCCTGATTAGAAATGGCCCGCTGGATAGCGGGCCACGCCTGTTTTTGATTAAGCCTTGCCGACGGAACCGAACAGCTCCATCTTTTCCTTGACAGTGGCCTTGATGGCCTCGGTGCCGGGAGCCAGCAGCTTGCGGGGGTCGAAGCCCTTGCCCTGCTGATCCTTGCCCTCTTCGATATACTTGCGGGTGGCTGCTGCGAAGGACAGCTGGCACTCAGTGTTCACGTTGACCTTGGATACGCCCAGGGTGATGGCCTTCTTGACCATTTCCTCCGGGATGCCCGTGCCGCCATGGAGAACCAGGGGCATGGTGCCGGTCTTCTCCTGGATCTGGGCCAGGACGTCAAAGTTCAGGCCTGTCCAGTTCTCGGGGTATACGCCGTGGATGTTGCCGATGCCGGCAGCCAGCATATCGACGCCCAGATCGGCAATCTGCTTGCACTCATCGGGGTCGGCCACTTCGCCGCCGCCTACAACGCCGTCTTCCTCGCCGCCAATGGCGCCGACTTCGGCCTCAACGGAGATGCCCTTCTCGCCAGCGATGCGGATGATCTCCTTGGTCTTCTCGATGTTCTCGTCGATGGGATAGTGGGAGCCGTCAAACATAACGGAAGAGAAGCCGGCCTCGATGCACTTGAGCGCGCCCTCGTAAGAGCCATGATCCAGGTGCAGGGCCACGGGCACGGTGATGCCCAGGGTCTCGATCATGCCCTTGACCATGCCGACCACGGTGTTATAGCCGCACATATACTTGCCAGCGCCCTCGGACACGCCCAGGATGACCGGGGAATTGCACTCCTGCGCGGTGAGCAGGATGGCCTTTGTCCACTCCAGGTTGTTGATGTTGAACTGGCCTACCGCATACTTGCCGGCTTTTGCCTTTTGCAGCATTTCCTTTGCAGAAACTAAACTCATGTAGATCTCCTCCAATGGGATTTATTTTTGCCTGACCCCGCGGGGGTCAAGCCTACAGCCTTATATCGATTATAACCTGTCTGGCGGAAAATTGCAACTACAAATTGGGTATCTTGACGTGTTTTTAGAAAATTTACCCTATTTGTCCGATCCCCGTGGGTAAAGGCGAGGCCATGGGGAGCTTCCCGTCCCCTTCCAGCAGGGTTAGCAGAACGGATGTATCAAAATAGCCATATACGATGCTGTGTGCGCAGCCGTCATACAAAAGCGTGCTATCCGCGCAGATTTCAATCTTCCGGCGGGTATCCCCGGCAGCATCCACCCATGCAATGGTGTAGAAGACCTCTTGAGTCCCTTCCTCCGCAGGCCCGGCCTCTTCTACGCGCAGATCCCGAAAAATCTCTGTGACGGACAAAGACGGCCCGTTCATCCCCTGGGATAAAGGCCCGTCGCCTTTTATCTCTACAGTCTTGCCGATGCCCGTCAATTCTATATGGTTGATGTCGTGAAAATACAGGTAGTCCTCTGGGAATACCCTCTCAACCGGGGATGTCTCTGCCAGCTCGTTCAACCGGACAGCGTCAACATGGCTTCCAAACAGCCGGCAGCTATAAAGGGACCATTCGCTAAAGCCCTCAATAAACTGGATTTCAAAATCGTAATCAAAGTAATCCTCGGACAGGGCTTCCGACAGTTCTTCCCGTTCCATGCCGGCAAACATGGCAATTACTTCTTTTATTACGTCCCGGTCTTCTATGTAGGCCGTGTGCTCTTTGTTGTCGATGGTCACGGCTTTGATGTCCAGGGCAGTCAGGGCCTCGTCGTCCCCCTGGGACGCCGCTAGGAAGGTGCCCATTTGTTCCACATCCGGGCCCGATTCATAAACAGCTTTATAAAGATTCCCGTCCATACAAAAACCCGTAGCCGTGATGTGCTCAACCAGCGTCAGCAATTCGCCCTTCTCATCGTACAACTCCAGGGTGTAGCCTTTTACGCTGTCATCGGAGGGGCCCGCTTTCTCAAAGGGCTGGTTCAGCCACTCTACCACGCCCCCGGGCAGGTTCATGGAGACGCCCGTCTCCTCGTCCCGCAGGATGGCCCAATCTTGCCGTATGCGGAGGAAGGGCCAGTACTCTTGCAGAAGCTCTTCCAGGCGGGAAAGTTCAATACGGCCATCGGCCACCTCATAATAATAATCCCCATATAAAATGGTAGATGTTCCCAAATCCACGCTTGCAAGGGGCTTGTTATTGGCATCAAACCAAGCCATGCGATAGCCGCACCCTACCATGGGCACATACTTTTCGCCCTTTGTATAATGGAGGGTGCAGACCATATCCGTTAGTTCTTGCAAAACATCCGGGTCGTCTATTCGAATGTTTGACCCTCCCCAGGCATCACCGCCATTGATTTCCACGCTGGCGGCATCCCTTACTCCCAAGAGCTCATCGCCGGATATGCCGCTGACCGCCTGGGATGCGGGCTCTACGGATTCTTGAGGGCTGCAACCGCTTAAAACCAGAAGTAGCATTAAAATAAAACATGCTTTTTTCACAAAAATGTCTCCCTTTTATTCCAACAAGCTCTCCAGGTAATCCGTATCCATCTTCCCATACGCCAAGGTGCAGGCATAGCCGCCGTCAAGAAAGATGTCGTCTTCCGCGCGGTACCAGAACTGCGTCTCTCCAAAAGGCTCGCCGTTCGTGCCATCGCTGCTCCATGTAAGCACGTAAAAACCCGCCGGGTCAACCGTGCCGTCGGCCCAGGCTGTGTGCACCCGGACACCCTTCACCATTTCTATAGACTGCCGGATGGTTTCCTCGTCCGTGAAAGAAGCCTTCCGGCCGTCCTTCTCAACGGTGAAGCAGTCCGCCGGGCAATCGGACGGCATAATCCGCTCACCTAAAAGGGCCAGGACCAGCGGGTGCAAATCCTCCGTCATATAATAGGGCAAGAGCAGGCGCTCGAAATATTGGAAATCCAGCTCTGCGCCTGTGAGGTTACAGTGATAATCCCTATAGCTGATGCAGGCAGGGGTCAGCACAGCGAACTCCTCCAGCAGCTCACCTTCCTCGTCGTGCCAGGTCAAGATATACTCCCAGCCGTCCCAATCTCCGCTGGGCTCCCCTTTTTCGTAGGTGGGCGCGGCAAACATCTCCCGCAGCCGGGCCACGTCCCGGGGATCGGAAATACTGGCTGTGGTGCGGCCATGCCGCAGGGTTACGCGGTCGGCTTTGTCCAAGTTGGGCCGGGACGCCTCCTCCGCGCTGGCCCGTATGCCGCCCAAAGCCAAAAGGAGCATGAAAACTATACAAATTTTTCTCACAGAAAATCCCTCCTTTTTGGGTTCCTGCACACAGTATACCACAAAAAAGGAGGGATGTAAATTACAATTCCGTTATATCAATTACAATTTCTAAGCTTTGTCCTTGCGCTGCAGCAGCACGGCCCCGATGATGATAGCGCCCTTGAAGGCCGCGCTCAGGTAGGGGTCGACGCCGATGAGGTTCAGAAGGTTGTTCATCACCGCCACAATCAGCGTGCCGAACACCGTGCCCACAATGGAGCCCCGGCCGCCCGACATACTGGTGCCGCCCACAATCACCGCCGCGATGGCGTCCATCTCAAAGCCGGAGCCCGCGCTGGCGTAGTCCATGGAGCCGATGCGGGAGGTCTGGATAATGGCGGCAATGGCCACCAGGAAGCCCGTCAGCGCATAGACCCGGCGCTTAACCTTGCGCACGTTTACACCGGACAGCCGCGTGGTGCGCTCGTTAGAACCAATGGCGAACACGTAGCGGCCAAAGGTCGTCTGCTTGGAGATAAAGTACATGGCTGCCGCCAAAATCGCCCAATACAGGATGGGCATGAGCTGCTGGCCGCCAATGGAAAAGCGTGCGATGCCCTTGTAGTCTTCGGGCAGGGTGGGGCTTTGCAGCTTCATGAAATACTGGGTCACGCTGCGCAGGATCTGCATGGCGCCCAGGGTCGCAATGAACGGGGGCATACGGCCGTAAGAAATGAGCAGTCCGTTGCACTCGCCCAGGGCCCCGCCAAACACCATGGCCAGCACCAGCGCAATCAGGATTGCCGGGATGCCCGTCAGGCCCATGCTTTGCAGCCAGCCGTTGGTGCCTGTGTCCAGCAGCATCATGGTGAACGCGCCTACCGCCACGTACACCGAGCCCACCGACAGGTCGATGCCCCCGGAAATAATAACGAACGTCATGCCCAGTGCAATAATGCCGATGGCCGAATTGTTGCGCAGCAGGGAGATCCAGTTAAAGAGCCAGTTCTGGAACCAGTCCCCGAAGCTTGCGAAGCTGGAGTTCATGGTGAGCGCCAGCGTCTGCACGATGATCATCACAATCAGCGCAATGCCCGTGCTGAATAAGGGGTTCTGCCGCCAGGCTTTCTGGAACCTTTCCAGCAACCCCATCTTGTTTTTCTCTGCGTTATCCAATGCTCTCCACCCTTTCTCTCGTCTCTCCGCCCGTTGCCAGGCGCATGATCTCCTGATCCGTCATTTCCTCCCCCACAAGCTCACCCTGCACCTGGCCGTGGTACAGCACCACCGCCCGGTCGCACAGGCGGATGATCTCCTGGGCTTCACTGGAGAGCACTACGACGGCCACGCCCTGGTTTGCAAGGGCCAGTATCGTGTCGTAGATGTCCTCCTTTGCGCCCACGTCCACGCCCTGGGTGGGGTTGTCGAAAATCAGGACTTTAGGCTCGGCATTGAGCCACTTGGCCAGCACCACCTTCTGCTGGTTGCCGCCCGACAGGCTGCCGATGCCATTTTTCTCGCTGTCCATCTTGATGCGCAGGCCCTCCACCTGGCGGTGGAAATCTTCCCGCACCTTCCCCCAGTCAATGACGCCCAGGCGCGCCTGCCGGGGCCAGGTGACGATGGAGCCGTTCTCCAAGATGTCCATGTCCTTGATGATGCCGTTTTCCTTACGGTCCCGGGGCACATAGCCGATTCCCAGCGCCAAGGCCTGCTGGGTGCTGTGCACCTGCACCGGCTGGCCTTCCAGATAGAGCTGCCCCTGGTAGCGCCCGCCGCTGCCAAATACCGCCTGGAAGAGCTCGCTGCGCCCGTCGCCCAAAAGGCCCGTGAAGCCCAGCACCTCCCCCGCGCGTATGGAGAAGCTCACGTCATGGAAGCGCTCCTGGCTCAAATGCTCGGCACGCAGCACTTCGGCGCCGAACTCGCGCTCCTGCCGCAGGGACTCCGTGCGCACCTGGTGCCCTACCATGTGGGTGGCCAGCTCGTCCACCGTGACCCCTTCCACCGGGCCCGCGGCCACCATAGCCCCGTCCCGCAGGACGGTGTAGCGGGTGCACACCGCCAGCACCTCCTTGAGCTTGTGGGAGATGAACACCATGGCCACCCCCTGCTTTTGGAGCGTCCGCATCATGTCAAAAACCCGCTCGATCTCGGGATCGGTAAGGCTTGTGGTGGGCTCGTCCATGATGATGATGGACGCGTTCATCAAAAGCGCCCGGGCAATCTCCACGATCTGCTTATACGAGGCGTCCAGGTCGCGCACCATCACCGTGGGGTCGATGTCCACGTCCATGCGTTCGAAAACATCCTGGCACTTGGAAATCATGGAAGGGGCGTCCAAAAAGCCGCCTTTGCGTTTTAGTTCCCGGCCGATGAACATATTCTCATAAATCGCCAGGTCGTTGACCAGGTTGAGCTCCTGGTGGATGAAGGCGATGCCGGCGTCCAAAGACTTGGCTGGCGTAGGGAACTGCACTTCCTTCCCGTCCAGCATGATCTTGCCGGAATCCGCCGGGAGCACGCCGCCTAAAATGTTCATCAGGGTGGACTTGCCCGCGCCGTTTTCCCCCAGCAGGGCGCATATCTCCCCGCCCTCTATAGAAAAAGTGATATCTTTCAGAACGTCGTTGGCCCCGAAGGATTTATAAATATTGCGCATTTCCAGCGTCATGGTCCTATCCTCCGCTTCATTTTGGAAAAAGGCTATGACGAGTACGCCATAGCCTTTCGTTTACCAAATATTAATTGTAGAAATTAGTAGGGAGACTTCTCGTCCAGATGCTCAGAGCAGTTCGCACGGTCCACGATGGTGGTGGGGATGATGAGCTCTTTCTCAACAGACTCGCCCTTGAGGAGGGACACAGCCATGTCAACAGCCTGCATGACCATGTCGGGGCTGTACAGAGCGGACTGAATCCAAATGTCCTCGTTCTCGGGCATCATGTTGAAGTACTCCTGGCACCCGCCGCCGCCGGTAACAACCTTAACGTCGGTGCGCTTCGCCTCAGAGATAGCCTGGAGCACGCCGATGGAAGTCTCGTCGTCCATGGAGAACACGGCGTCGATGGTGTCGTTAGCAGCCAGCACGTCCGCGAAATCCTTCAGGCCGTCCTCGCGGGTGAACTGGGTGTTGTAGTAAATGAGGTTCATGTCGGGGGCGATCTCCGCCATCTTCTCCTCAAAGCCCTTCTTGCGCAGCTCGGAAACGGAGCCGGAGGAGGGGACTTCCAGCACGGCTACGGTGCCGGTCTCGCCGATCTTGTCCACGATATACTGGGCGCTCTGGGTGCCCATGTCCTCGTTGTCGCCAGCCACATGGTACACGCCGTCCACGTCAATGACGATGTCGAAGTTTACAACCGGGATGCCATCATCGATAAGGCCCTTGATGGGGTCTTCCATGCCTTCCCACTGGGGGAACGCTACGACGGCCTGGGCGCCCCAGGTCTTCAGCTCGTCGATCTGGTTGGTCATTTCCTCCGCATTGTTGCTGGTCAGCAGGCGGTACTCAACGGTATCGCTCAGCTCTTTGCAGCGAGCCTCGGCAAAATAAGCCACGCCAGCCACCCAGCCGTGGGTAACAGCAGGAGCCAGGATGCCGATCTTCATCTTCTCGCCGGAAGCGGTTGCCTCGGAAGAAGGCTCATCGGCCGCAGCAGAAGATGTACCCGCTGTAGAAGCCGTGCTGCTGGAGCTGCTGTCGCCGCAAGCCGCAAAGCAGGTGCACAGCATGACCAAAGCCAATACAAGTGCGATCAGTTTTTTCATGATTGTTTCCTCCTAAATTATGAAACAAATATGATAATATTTGGCAGCCATTTTTTCCCGGCTGCCTCGTTCGAAGGGTATTATAGCAAACCCCTTCGGGATTTTCAAGAGGGAACACGCTTTTGCTTCTAATTTGTAACCTTTTTGTCAAAAAATCCACGGTTTTTTATGCTATAATAGGATGTATATTTAGGCTTTTCGCTTAGCCGTGACCAGCTGCAGCCGCACCCGTATGACCGCTACGGTATCGGTCTGGGCCGGGGTAAAGGCAAACTCCTTGCCGGTCTGGTGGCGCATGAGGACCGAAAGCGCATGGGCCTTTTCCTCGTGGGATTCTAAGAATTCGGCCTTCCCCTCGCCGATGACACTGGCAAAGGTGCAGCTATATGAGCAGGGGGTATTGCCCTCCAAGGGGGTGTATTCGCAGTCGGCCTCGAAGCATACCGCGGGATTGCGTGATAGGATGGAGATTTTGCGGCCCTCCTTGGCTCCATGCAGATAGATGATAAATTCACCGTCCACATACTCCGCGCCAAAATTCATCGGGACTACATAAGGCCGTGGGCCGTCTGATATGCCCACATGGCATATACGGCATTTCTGCAAGATGGCTAACATTTCGGAGTGGTCGGTGATTTCGCGGTCTTTTCTTCTCATTTTCCTCAGCCTTTCTTATCTTTGACTTTTTCAAAGTGAGTATACACCTTGCAAATAGGTTTGTCAACATAAAGGAGAATGTATTATGCCAAAAATCAAATGGGTGGGCATGAAGGATGTGGATGCAGCGTTCCCGGAGCAGATGCTCCCTTACGGGGCCAAGCCTGTGCGCTGCCCGGACCCTCTTTCCGCCGCTACGCTGCCCTATGGGCTGGTGCCGCTGCTGCTGTGCTTTGTTGCGCTCTTTTTTAAGGCGTGGCGCATGGGGCGGTTCCCCATGGAGGTGGAGATGCTCTTTGTGGGCGTGCTGCTGGGACTGCTGCTCATCCCCGTCCATGAGTACCTGCACGGCGTGTGCTTCCCCCAGGACGCGACCGTGTATGTGGGGCTCATCCCCCAGAAAATGGCGGCCTTCGCCGTGTGCCACGAGCCCCTTTCCTGGCGGCGGTTTGTGGTGATGAGCCTTTTGCCAACTATCCTCGGCATCGTGCCGCTGCTGGTGTTTTTGCTGGCTCCTGCCGGCTGGAGCAAGACGATGGGCGTCTGCTGGTCGCTGGCGGTGATGGGGCTGCTCTCCCCCATGCCCGATTATATGAACGTATCCTGCGTGCGCCGCCAGGTGCCGAAAGGGGCCACCATCCAGTCCACAAACAGCGGGCTTTTTTGGTATATGTAAGGAGGCATCTATGTCGGATTTTAATAAGCGCGTGTACGAACTGGTGCGGCAAATCCCCCCAGGCGCCGTGTGCACCTACGGCCACATTGCCATGATGGCGGGCAGCCCCCGGGCCTCGCGTATTGTGGGAGCCGCTATGTTCCGGGCCCCGGCAGGGCTTCCGTGCCACCGGGTGATCTACCGGGACGGCACTCTCTGTTGCGACCAGGCCTTTGGCGGCAAGGAAATCCAGCGGCAGATGCTGGAGCAGGAAGGCATCACGTTCCTGCCGGACGGGCGGGTGGATTTGAAGCGGCATCTGTGGCCGGGGCCAGAATCTCCCCGCACCAGCGGATGAGCCTTTCGTAGGCTTTCCTTGTGGGCAGGCCCTCCAGGCCCAGCGTTTCTTCCAGCTCCCGCCGGGTGTTGTGGCAGACGCCGTCCCGCAGCAGCACGTACAACCGCAGGCAGAAGAACGCCGCCTTGCGCAGTTCCGGCAGGGCTTCCTCCGGGGCCTCGCTGTAAAGGAAGGTGTGCACAGCCCCGTGGTATAGGTTGGCCGCGCCGATGCGGAGGGCTTCCCGGGCGTCGTCCTCGGTGAGCGGGGGCGTCAGCGTGCGCAGGTCGCCTAAGACGGGCTTCGTGTCCAGCACCAGGCTGTACAGGTCATAGCGGGGCCAGGCCATGAGCTCCTTCGCCCCGCAGAGGAACCCGCAGGCCTTCTCCCCTTCCGGCTGGGAGCGCACCAGGGCCCGGTAGGCGTCCAGGTCGTCAAGCCCTGCTTTGTCCAGCACGGTTACAATGTCGATGTCGCTTTCGGGGGTGGCTTCACCCCGGCCATAGCTGCCCTGGTAGCCTACGAACAGCAGGCGCGCCCCAAAGGCATTCTGCAGCTTTTGGGCAAGCTCCGCCGCCCAGGTTTTGATGTCAATCATATGTCCCTCCTTTTCTATAGAGCACAAAAAAGCCCTGCAGCGCTTTGTCCGCAGGGCTTTTATTATGCGGTCTTTACACGTAGCTTAGATGGAAGCGAAGTACTTAATGGTGCGGACCATCTGGCTGGTGTAGCTGTTCTCGTTGTCATACCAGGAAACAACCTGGACCTGATACAGACCGTCGCCGATCTCGGTGACCATGGTCTGGGTAGCGTCGAACAGGGAGCCGTAGGTGATGCCGATAATATCGGAGGATACCAGGGGCTCTTCAGTGTAGCCGAAGGAATCGGAAGCAGCAGCCTTCATGGCAGCGTTGATGCCCTCAACAGTCACGTTCTCGCCCTTAACAACGGCAACCAGCAGAGTGGTGGAGCCGGTGGGTACGGGTACGCGCTGGGCGGAGCCGATAAGCTTGCCGTTCAGCTCGGGGATAACCAGGCCGATAGCCTTGGCAGCGCCGGTGGAGTTGGGAACGATGTTCACAGCAGCAGCGCGGGCGCGGCGGAGGTCGCCCTTACGATGGGGGCCGTCCAGAACCATCTGGTCGCCGGTGAAGGCGTGCACGGTGGTCATGATGCCGCTCTGGATGGGAGCGTACTTGTTCAGGGTGTCAGCCATGGGGGCCAGGCAGTTGGTGGTGCAGGAAGCGGCGGAGATGATCTTGTCCTCAGCGGTCAGGTTCTTCTCGTTAACGCTGTACACGATGGTCTTCAGGTCGCTGCCAGCGGGAGCGGAGATGACAACCTTCTTAGCGCCAGCATCGATGTGAGCCTGGCTCTTGGCCAGGGAGCAGTAGAAGCCGGTGCACTCCAGCACGACGTCTACATCCAGGGCGCCCCAGGGCAGATCCTTGGCGTCCTTCTCGGCATAGATCTTGATGGTCTTGCCGTCGACGGTGATGGAATCCTCGCCAGCCTCGACCTTGTCGGCCAGAGCATAGCGGCCCTGAGCGGAATCGTACTTGAGCAGGTGAGCCAGCATCTTGGGGCTGGTCAGATCGTTGATGGCTACGATCTCATAGCCCTCAGCGCCGAACATCTGGCGGAAAGCCAGACGGCCGATACGGCCGAAACCATTGATTGCAACTTTAACAGACATTGGTAAAACCTCCTGAAATTGGTATAGGGTTTTGCATACTCCTATTTTAATGCATTTTTCACAAGATTACAAGGGCCTGGGACGAAAAATTCCAGAAAAATTTTGTTCGGGCCAAAATCACTCCACTTGGGAGATGTCTACGCCGAAATATTTCTCGGAAAGCTCGGTCAGGGTACCGTCCTCGCTGAGCTCGGTGAGGGCCTTGTCAATGGCCTCCCGCAGGGTGCGGGTCTCCTCGCCCTTGCGCAGGGGGATGGCCACCTGTACTACATCGTCGCTCAAAACCGCGATCTTGATCTCGGCGTCCGGATGGTTCTTCATGTAGTCGTAGTAAGCTACCTCGTCGTTGAGGGTGGCGTCAATGCGCCCGGCGAACAGCAGCTCGAAGGTCTGGCTCAGGTCGTCCACGTTGGTGACCTCGGCCCCATGCTCCTCCGCGATCTTGGCGTAGGTGCTGTTCAGGGTGTTGGCCGTACGCTTGCCGTCCAGGTCATCCATGGACTGGATGTCTTCCGTCTCATTGCGCACGATGACGGCGGTGCGGTTGGCGGCGTAGGGGATGCTGAAATCGTACTTTTCCTTGCGCTCCTCGTCCACGCTGACGCCGTTGACCATCACGTCATAGCGGCCGGAATCCAGGCCGGCCAGCAGGCTGTCCCACTCGCCCTCTACGAAGTTGACCTTTACGCCCAGCTTCTCGGCGACCTTCTCGGCCACTTCCACATCGTAGCCCACCAGGTTGTCGTCCTCGTCGTGGAACGTCCAGGGGGCCCACGTGCCCTCCATGGCCACGGTGATCTCACCTTTCTCCTGGATCTGTGCCAGCAGGTCGGCTTCTTCCCCGCCGGACGCCGTGGAGGCCGTAGAGCTGTCCCCGCCGCCGCAGGCCGCCAGAGACAGGGCCATCACAAGGGCCATGAGAAGTGCAATGAGTTTTTTCGTTTTCATGTTGTTTTCTCCTTTCGAAACTCTTTATTATATTTGGTATAGGAAGGCTCGCCGGAACAGATCATCCCGGGGCCCACCGCCAGGGCCTGGAGAGACTGTGGAGGCCGTGGAGCTGTCCCCGCCGCAGGCTGCCAGGGACAGGGCCATCACAAGAACCATGAGAAGTGCAATGAGCTTTTTCGTTTTCATCTTGGCTTCTCCTCACAAAACTCTTTATTATATTTAGTTATAGAAAGGCTCACTCTTGTTGGATGAGCCTTATAAACTCCCGGGTGCGCTCGGAGCGCGGGTTCTCGAAAAACTCCTTGGAAGGCGCGGATTCTACCACCACGCCGTCCTCCATGAAGACGACTTTGCTGGAAACGTTGCGCGCAAAGCCCATCTCGTGGGTGACCACCAGCATGGTCATGCCCTCCTCCGCCAGCTTGCGCATGACCGTAAGCACTTCGCCGGTCAGCTCCGGGTCCAGGGCCGAGGTGGGCTCGTCGAAGTAGATGATCTCCGGGTCCACGGCCAAAGCCCGGGCAATGGCTACGCGCTGCTGCTGCCCGCCGGAAAGCTGGCTGGGGTAATAGTCGCAGCGGTCGGAGAGGCCTACCTTTTCCAGGGCCCCCCGGGCGATTTCTTCGGCTTTTGCCTTATCCATCTTGCGGGCTATGGTAAGGCCCTCGGTGACGTTCTGCAGGGCCGTCTTGTTCAAGAACAGGTTGTAGTTTTGGAACACGAAAGCCGTCTTGCGGCGTATTTGGGCAATCTCTTTTTTCGTGATCTTGTGCAGGTCGTAGGTGCGGCCGTCGAAAATGAGCTGGCCAGACTGGGCGCGCTCTAAAAAATTCATGCAGCGCAAAAGGGTCGTCTTGCCGGAGCCGCTGGGGCCTAAGATGGCCACCACATCGCCCTGCTCGACTTTCAGGTCTACGCCTTTCAGTACTTCCGTGCCGCCAAAGGATTTCTGGATGCTTTTCACCTCTACCATGATCAGCCCTCCTTTGCCGTGTAGGCGCCCAGCTTCTTCTCGCCGATCTGCTGAAGCTTGGTCAGCACCGTAGAGAACAGCAAATAGATAACACCCGCCTCCATGTACAGGGCTAGGGGCTCGTATGTACGGGCAATGATGCGCTGGCTGGCCATGAGCATCTCCGTCACCGTGATGGTGGACGCCAGCGACGTGTCCTTCATCATGGCGATAAGGGAGTTTGCCAGCGACGGGAACGCCGTGCGCATGGCCTGGGGCAGCACGATCCGCCGCATGGTCTGCAGGTAGCTCATGCCTACGCAGTACCCGGCTTCCAGCTGGCCGGAGGGCACGGCTTCCAAAGCGGCGCGGACGATCTCCGCACAGTAGGCCCCCTCGTTGAGGGAAAACACCAGCACCGCCGCCGGGAAGGGCTCGATGAGGATGCCCAGGTTCGGCAGGCCGTAGAAGATTAACATCAGCTGCAGCAAAAGCGGCGTCCCGCGGAACACCCAAATATGAAACCGCGAAAGCTGCTTGAGCACCGGGACATTGGCAAACTGCACCAGCGCCATGAAGATGGCCAGCACCATGGCAAAGGCAAAGGCGATGGCGGTCAAAGGCAGGGTCATGGTAAGGCCCGGCACCAGGATCTTGGGGAAGGAATCTACGAGGATTCCCCACAGTCGTTCACTCATTGCGCGCTCTACTCCCTCTCGGAAAAACTTCGTCCCTGCTGGGGACGGTGTTAAGTATACCATATTTGTCCACTTTGCGCAAGCCTTAAAGTGCACTTCAAATGTGAATCTTTATAAATCTTTATAAAACGCAAAAAAGCCGATGCCCCCTGGCACCGGCTTCGATTATTTCGTTTTAATAGGCCGCCGTTACCTGCTCGGCCTTTTCCTCAATCTTGTTGAGCACCGTCTTCGCGTCGTCCACCTCGGCGTATTGCAGCAGCGAACACACAATGTCCGGGATATCCATGGGCCCTACGTTGCCCGAACGCACGATCTGCAGCGCAAAATGCTGGTTGCGCGTAAGCGTAGGCGCATAGCTGCGGGCGTGCTTGCGCCCCCGGCCCGTGCCGTTGGTGACTTTGATGTACCCCTTTTCCAGCAGCTCGTTCACCAAAAGATGGAAGGAGCTGACGGCAAAAAGGGGTTCCCCCTTCTCGTTGACGGCAGCAGAAATGATCTCAGGCCGGCAAAGAGGGCGGCCGGCCTCCCAGAGGATCTCCATGAGTATCAATTCAGAATTTGTCAACTGGTGTGCCTTTTTTCGTTTCATAGAGTGACAACTCCTTTTAATTAGACAGAGAGCTGGTCCAGTTGTATGGCCGGCCTTCCGAGGCCCTGCCCAGCGGGATATACCTTCCCCCTGGTTAGTCTTTAATATATTTTATAATATAATTTCGGAATTGTCAATGCATTTTTTTAAAAATCAGGAGAAAAATCTTCGTAAAGAACTGCTAATAAATACAGAAATTCTATGTTTTTTCTTTCCTGCCGCCCCCTATTCCGGAGCGCAGCTGCTTCCTGCGGTATAAAAACTGGTCAATAACCACCAAAAGGGCCC
This sequence comes from uncultured Clostridia bacterium, assembly GCA_947652665.1. GTDB lineage: Bacteria > Bacillota > Clostridia > Oscillospirales > Acutalibacteraceae > Acutalibacter. Next base: position 30,808 of record CANTDZ010000002.1, on the reverse strand, counting down.
CGGCTATGACCACCAGGTAATAGGTGAAAAACCGCCAGACCATCACCGCCGCGTACAGGTCGCCGTGGACAAAGTAGTTGCGGAAGTAGGAGGAGAAGCCCAGCTCCTGGGCCCCCGAAGCCCCCGGCATGGGCATGAACGACACCGATACCTGCAGGAGGCTCTGCACCGCCACAATCTCCCAATAGCTTACGTCCCCATAGCCAAATGCGCGGAAAATGAAGAAAATCACGCTCATTTGCAGGAAAAACTGCGGGATGGACAGCACAATGCCCCAAATCACGCTGGCTTTCTTCTCCTTAAAATTGTCGGTGAAGCTGCCGAAGTCAGCCTCGAATTTGTCGATGGTGTCCAGCAGATGGAAGCGCTCCCGCAGGAAGCGGAAGCGGCCGGCCAGCCATTTGGCAAAGCGGCAGATCACGTGGAAAACGGGCTTGATGAACAGGGACGCAAAGAACAGGATCGAGCCGCCGTTTATCAGCAGCCCCAGCAGGATCAGGGGGAGGATGGCGGGGTTTTCGGCCCTAAGCTTTTCGTACATCATGCAGTAAAATATCACCGAACACAGTACGAATGCGCATTGGTAGCAGAAGAATTTCATCAGCAATACCGCCGTGGAAAGGCCCACGGGAATGTTGTCCCGGCGCAGGTACGCGGCCTGCATGGGCTGGCCCCCGGTAGAGCTGGGCGTGATGTACGAGTAGTAGATGCCAATGAGGCCGATCTTCATGCTGGCCCCCCACCCCATGGGGATGTGCTGGCTGCGCATGAGCAGGCAGATGATGCCGCCCTCGAAGCCAAAAAAGATGATGGTAATCAAAATGGCCAGGGTCAGCCAGCCGGGCACCAGGCCGGCAATGGTGGCGAACACGTTTGCAAACTCCCGATTGAACACGCCGAACAGCACCACCGCCACGATGGTCGCCGCGATGTAGAGCAGGCTCCAGGGTATCTTCCTCTTTTTCTTCATAGCCGCGCTTCCTTCCCTCCTGATTGGTATTTCTATTGTAGCACAGCCCCTTTCCCCTTGTAAACCCGAATGGAAAAACGTAAGGAATCGTAAGATTTCCGAAAGATGCGCAAAAGTATGGGGGACCGAACCCGAAGGCCCGATCCCCCCATACTCACTCTAAATTTACAATTGCCCATTGTTGTCCGCTTTAGGGTAGAAATCTGCTCAGCACAGATTTCTTTTGTGAAAAGATTATAGCACTTTTTTGTACGATTTGTCAAGGGTTTTGCTTCGGAAATCTATGGATGGTAGTCATTTCCTCACTGGACCTCAATTACCCACCCGAACGTGTCTTCGATTTTGCCCGTCTGCAGCCCGGTCACCGTGTCATACAGCTTCTGGCTGATGGGCCCGATGCCGCCGCCGGAAATTTCCATCACCGTATCTTCGAAGCGCAGGGCCCCTACCGGGGAGATTACGGCAGCAGTGCCGCTGCCCCAGCACTCCTCCAGGGAGCCATCTTTGGCGGCCGCTACCAGCTCGTCTACGGAAATGCGGCGCTCCTCTACTTCCATACCCCAGTGCCTGCACAAGTCGATGCAGGAAGCCCGGGTGACGCCCGGCAGGATGCTGCCGTTGAGCACGGGCGTGACCACCTTGCCGTTTATCTTGAAGAAGATGTTCATGGCGCCTACTTCCTCAATGTACTTGCGCTCCACGCCGTCCAGCCACAGCACCTGGGAATAGCCCTCGTCGTGGGCCTTCATCTGCGCCTTGAGGCTGGCCACGTAGTTGCCGCCAGTCTTGGCCTCGCCGATGCCGCCGCGCACGGCGCGCACGTAGTCGTCTTCAATCCAAATCTTGACCGGGTCCAGGCCGCTCTCATAGTAGGCGCCGGAGGGGGACAGGATGATCATGAACAGGTACGTATCCGAGGGTCGCACGCCCAGGAAGGGGTCGGTGGCAATGACAAAGGGCCGCACGTACAGCGACGTGCCGGGGGCCGTGGGAATCCAGTCTTTTTCCACGCTCACCAGGGTCTTCAGGCCGTTGAGGAAGTCGTCCTCGGGAATCTCCGGGATGCACAGGCGGCGGTTGGAGTTATTGGCCCGGGCTATGTTTTTGTCGGGCCGGAACATCAGCGTGCGGCCGTCCTCCGAACGGTAGGCTTTCAGACCCTCGAACATCTCCTGGCCGTAGTGGAACACCATAGCGGAGGGGTCCAGCTGCAGCGGGTGGTAGGGTTCGATGCGCGGGTCGTGCCAGCCATGCTCGGGGTCGTAGGGCATGATGTACATATGATCGGTGAATATCTTACCAAAGCCCAGCTTGGACTGGTCGGCGGGCTTCTGTTTGGGATTTTTGGTCAATTCGATCTTGATCTCCTGCATTTGAAACACCACTTTCTTTATTTTTCTCAAACTATTATAGACCTTGCTCCCGGAAAATGCAAGATGTATAGGGCATATCCTGCAAAAAAAGCAAAAGCCCCGGGGATGCCCAGGGCGTTATTCCTTTGTTATGCTGCCTCGGAATCCTCTTCCTCGGGTACGACCTGTTCGGGGTTCGCCTTGGTGACCGTCCGGGTCGTGCCGCCGGAAATGTAGGCCTTGCCGCATTCCGGGCAGATGTCGGTATGCAGGGTCACGGTCTGGCTGACCACCTTGCGGTCTTCCTGTTGGGCCTTGGCCTGCTCATGGGCCACGTGCTCCATTTCATGGCCGCGCACCGCCGAGGCCACCATGTCCGGGTCGATGCGGGTCGGGCTCTGGAAGGACACCGTGCTGTCGTCGGAGCCGTCCTGGTACTTGCGCTTCTCGCAGGTCTCGCAGGTGCCCTCCTCCAGGGCTTCCTGGGCGGCAACGGCACCGGTTTCGGCGTTTTCCGCTCCGGCGGCCTCCGGGCCGTACTGGATGCGCATACGTACAAGGGTCTCCGCAGCGTTGGCACCGGGCCAGCTGGGCAATTCCTGGGCTGCCGTCTGGGCCTGTGCGGGAAGGCTGGCTTCCTGGCCCTGGGGGTACTCCACCCGGGAACGGTTGGCCATATCCGCCGCATAGCCGCTGGGCAGGACGGGCATCGTATATTCCGAAAACTCACTGGGCAGCCGCGTATTATAAGCAACCGGCTGGGCCGCCTGCGCCGTAACCGTGGATACCGGCTTTACCGGCTGCACCGGGGTCTCGGGCATGGACTGGCGGTTGTACAGGTTTACGTTATTCAGATTGACATTGTATACGCGTGAGTATGCAGAAAGTGCACCTATCATTTCTATCACCCTCCCAATTAAAAATATTATACCATAATCCGCCGATTTGTCAAGGTGCGTCCATTGACAAATCCCGACAAGCTGTTATAATAAAAATGCCCCCTCACTGGGGGCCAGAAAGAGACGTTGCTGCATTTAGATAGGCGGTTAGCCCACTCCCCGACAGAAAGGGGGTGGTACATTTCCCTGAGTTTACACGAAGGGAGGTGGCGCTATATGGGAGCAAAAATACTGCGTTTTGCAGTTTGTGTGGCCTTGGCAATCTTGTTGCTGGCCTACTTAGCTCCAAAAGCGTACTAGCCGCTCGGCCAGCACCCGAACGGCTAGTGGTTTAACCTACTTAGCTAATGAAAAGGGCTGACCGCCATGCGGCAGCGTCCTTTCTGTTTTTATTATAGCATAATCGGGCAGCACGCGTCAACAAATGCTTTAAAAATTTTCCGGCTGTTTTCGTCAGACCGGTAGGAGAACTCCGGATGCCACTGCACGGCCAGCGCAAAGGGGTGGTTTGCAATGCTTACGGCTTCCACCATGCCGTCCGGGGCCACGGCGTTCACCTGCAAATCACGGCCCAGACGTTTGATACCCTGATGATGGTAGCTGTTTACGCCTAGTTCGCGCACACATAAGATTTTTTCCAGCAAAGTGCCCTCCCCTACCGTCACCTGGTGCGCTACTTTGTCATAGGGCGGGGTCTCGTGGTGCTCGATTTCGCTGGGGTGTTCGGTGGGGATATCCTGGTAGAGGTCGCCGCCCAGCATACTATTAAATAATTGTATGCCGCGGCAGATGCCCAGCAGGGGTTTGCGGCTCTCCAAAGCCAAAGGGAAAAGCTGGCGCTCCATCCCGTCGCGCTGGGGGCACAGGGGGCCCAACTTCTCGGAGGGCGGGCCGTTATAGAGCGAAGGGTCCAGGTCGTGGCCGCCGGGGAACAGGAAGCCGTCGAACGTTTGCACATAACGGACCAGGGTGTCCCGGTCGCTGGTGGGCGGCAGGATCACCGGGGACGCGCCGGCCTGCTCCAGGGCCAGGGAGTAGCCGGGGAGCATCCAGTAGCTTTCTTTTATTTCGTCGTAGAGGGATACGATAGCAATGAGCGGTTTCATAAGGGGTCTCCTGTCCGGGTCGTTTGAGACTATTCTACACTTGCGGGAATAGAAAATCAAGAGTATAATAAGCGTAGCGGGGCTGCCCCGCCAGAAACTTTTAGGAGGATGTATTTTATGGCCCTTATCCAATGCAATTTCTTTTCCAACTGCCTGAACCGCACCGTGCCCATCCAGGTGGTCCTGCCCACGGACAAGCGCGTCTTTGGCCCCGACGGCAAACCGGCTCTGCAGGAGGAGAAGCCCCTCAAGACCCTTTATCTGCTCCACGGGCTTTTTGGCAACTACACAGACTGGGTCAGCGGCACACGGGTGCAGGCTTGGGCCCAGGATCACGATTTGGCGGTGGTAATGCCCAGCGGCGACAACAGCTTTTATGTGGACAACACGAAATCCGGCAACCTGTACAGCACGTTTATTGGCAAAGAGCTGGTGGATTTTACCCGGCGCTCCTTCCCCCTCTCCCGCAAGCGCGAGGACACGTTCATTGGCGGCCTGTCTATGGGCGGGTACGGCGCGACTATCAACGGGCTGCGGTTTGCAGACACGTTCAGCCATGTGGTGGCGTTGTCTTCTGCCTATGTTTTGGAGTCGAACTTTTTGAACGCCACGGAATACACCGACAATATCTTCAACAACCGGGGCTACGGCGAATCGATTTTCAACGACCTGTCTACCGTAAAAGGCGGCGAATGGGACTATAATGCCCTGGCCGAAAAGACAGCCAAAGGCCCCCACAAGCCGAAATTCTACATGGCCTGCGGCACCGAGGACGACCTCATCGGCTCTAACCGGGAGTACCGTGACCTACTCCTTTCCCTGGGCTACGAAGTCACTTGGCATGAGGGGCCCGGCGGCCACGATTGGATTTTCTGGGACAAGCACATCGGCGAGTGCATGGAATGGCTCCCCTTAGGCAGCGCGGTCGAAGGCTTAAGCTCGGGGCACATCGGCGAATAGGGAGGATAAAAAATGGCACTGGTACACTTAAATTTTGAAAGCGAATTTTTGGCAACCAACACGGATGTGAACATCATCCTGCCGGACAAGCCTCGGGAAAACACCCCGGCCCAGTTTTACGGGAACGGCAAAAAATATAAGGTTCTGTGGCTGCTGCATGGCACCTTTGGCGATTACACCGACTGGATTCGCAAAAGCAACATCGAGGTATATGCCTGCGAGAAGGACCTCATCGTGGTGATGCCCAGCGCGAACAATTCCAATTATGTCAACTGGCCTAACTTCTGCACAGGCTATAACGCTTGGGACTACCTCTTTGAGGAGCTCATGCCCCTGGTGCACAACTGGTTCCCCGCTTCTGACAAGCGGGAGGACAACTTTATCGCTGGCCTGTCCATGGGCGGCAGCGGAGCCATGCAGTACGCCATCGGGCACCCGGAAAAGTTCGCCGGGGCCGCCAGCCTCTCCAATGCGCCCTCCAACATCCGCCTGATGCAGGAGCCCAAGTACGACGGCAAGGCCGGGGCCGCCGACATGGCCAGCTTCAACCGCCGCACCCAGAACGTGATCGCGGCCTTTGGCGGGCTGGACGCTTATAAGGACTCGGTGGTTAATGTGTGGGAAAAGCTGCCGGAGCTGATGAAATCCGGCCAGTTGCCCAAGCTCTATTTCTGCTGCGGCACCGAAGACACGCTCATTTGGAAGCGTTACTGCGAATTTAAAGCCTATGCGGAAGAGATTGGACTTCCCGCCACCTTTGAAGAGTGCCCCGGCTACAAGCACGAGTGGCGCTTTTGGGACCTGTTCATCCAAAAAGCGCTGACCTTCTTCGGCCTGGACGAGGACGGGCAGGGCAATCCATTCTAGTGAATTATCTGCATATAAAAGCGGCGTGGGAGTTCCTGCGCCGCTTTTCTGCATATAAAAATATATGCACATAGCGCTTGCTTTCTGCTTCTCTGCGCGTTATACTATATATAGTGGTTCAATTTCCAGAAAGGCAGATGATCGGCATATGTTTGACTATTCCTTCCTCCATGCCCCTCCCCCTGAAGGCATTGCGCGGCTGCTCCGGGAAATCAGCCAGCTGCAGGACCGCCTCCTGGCCTGCAAACGGTCTTATCCCGGCATCTATAGCTCCTTGGAGCGGACAGGACGGGTGCGTTCCCTCCAAGCAGCCTGCGGGGCCCGGAACATGGAGAGCCGTGCTGCGGAGGTCTGTGCGCGGAATTCGCCGCCCATAAACGAAGTGGAAAAATCCATGGCCGACTACCGCGATGCCCTCTTTGAAGTGCAGATGGGCCATCCCGCCCTGGAGCCCTGCTGCCGCGACCTGCTGCGCCTGCACAAGATAGCGCTTCTGCACACGCAGCCCGAACAGGCAGGGATGCTCCGGGAAGGGGCCGACCTGGAGCCTTGGGAGCAGGCGGTGCAGAGGATATATGCAGAAGATTCCGTACCCATGCTGCTGGCCGCCCCCTGCCTGCTGGCGGACTTCATCTGCCTGTCCCCCTTCGAGCCCGGAGGGCAGCGGATGGCTTATCTGCTCGCCCGGCTGCTACTGCAAAAGGCGGGGGCTGCGCTGTCGGTCTCTTGGGAGGAACAGGTGGACCGCTACCGCGTTTTCTATGCAGATTCCTTAAATCATGTGCAGATCAGCGGGGATTACTGGCCTTTTATCGAGTGCTTCCTGACCCTCCTCTACCTGTGCGGCTGTCAGGCGGAAAAGGCCTTTACCCTGCTGCCCGGGCGGAAAATGACCAAAAAATCCCGCGTGGAAGCTATTGTGGCGGGGAGCCCGGTGCCCATCTCCAAAAGCGAAATATGCAGATTGCTGCCCGATGTGAGCCCCACCACCGTCGAGGCCGCCTTAGGGGAGCTGGTAAAAAATGGGCAGATCGTGCGTTCCGGGTCGGCGCGGACGGCACGGTACGCCACGGCTTGACAAAACCTATAAACCTTCTTCGGTATGTGTGGATGCTTTATGGGTATTTTTTCCATATTTTCCTTGCACATACGGGGTTCTCTGTGTTATACTATATTATATTATTTCTCTTTACCCATGAGATTCACGGAAAGAAGGTCAAAAACCTATGGCGAATCAATCAACTTGGATGACCCGCAGCGCTGGTATCCTCCTGCCGGTAAGCAGCCTGCCGTCCAAATATGGCATCGGCAGCTTCGGCAAGGCCGCGCGGGAATGGATCGATTTCCTGGCGGCGTCCCACCAGCGCTTCTGGCAGGTGCTGCCGCTGGGGCCCATCAGCTACGGCAACAGCCCTTACCAGAGCTACTCGGCTTTTGCAGGCGAGCCCCTTTACATCGACCTGGAGCTCCTGTGCGAGGACGGCCTCTTGAAGGAAAAGCGCTGCAAGCGTGCGGACTGGGGCTCTGACCCCGAGAAGGCCGACTACGAGGCTGTGCAGAAAGAGCGCTCTTTGGTGCTGCAGAAGGCTTTCGAGAACTTCGACAAGCCCAAGGCTCTGGCACGGTTCCGCAAGAAAAACGCCGACTGGGTGGAGGATTACGCCCTGTTCATGGCGCTCAAGATCCGTCACGGCGGCCGCCCCTGGTACGAGTGGGAGGACGACATCAAGCTGCGCCGCCCCGCCGCCCTCAAGGAGTGGACGAAAAAGTGCGCGAAGGAAATCGACTACCACGTGTTCACCCAGTACCTTTTCTTTGAGCAGTGGAAAGCGGTCAAGAAATATGCCAATAAAAAAGGCATACTCATTATAGGCGACGCCCCCATTTACGTTTCCGGCGACAGCTCGGATGTGTGGGCCCACCCCTATTTGTTCCAGCTAGACGAGAACAACACTCCCACCGAAGTGGCCGGCTGTCCGCCCGATGCTTTCTCCGCCGACGGCCAGCTGTGGGGCAACCCCCTCTACCGCTGGGACGACATGGAGAAGGACGGCTTTGCCTGGTGGGTTCAGCGCGTCAAGGCCAACCTGACCATGTTTGACGTCCTGCGCATCGACCACTTTAGGGGTCTGGAAAGCTACTACGCCATCCCCTACGGTGACGAGACCGCCCGAAACGGCCGCTGGCGCAAGGGTCCGGGCATGAAGTTTGTGGATGCCATCAACCAGGCGGTGCCCGGCGCGGCTATTATCGCGGAGGATTTGGGTTACCTGACCCCGGCGGTCAAGCGGCTTTTGAAGCGCAGCGGGTTCCCGGGCATGAAGGTCTTGCAGTTCGCTTTTGACTCCCGGGAGGAGAGCGACTATATGCCCCACAACTACCAGAACCACTGCGTGGTCTACACCGGCACCCACGACAACGACTCCACCCGCAGCTGGTTTACCACTGCGTCCCCGGACGACGTGGCCCTGGCCCTGGATTACATGGGCCTGAAGGACGACACCGACGGCACCTACGGGTTCATCCGCACGGCCCTCAACAGCGTGGCCGACCTGGCCGTTATCCCCATGGCCGACTATCTCGATTTGGGCGCGGCCGCCCGTATCAATACCCCCTCCACGGTGAATTCGGACAACTGGAGCTGGCGCATGAAGAAGGGCGCCTGCACCAAGGAGCTGGCCCAGAAGATTGCCCGTATGACCGACCTTTCCGGCCGGGCCCGGGATCTACCCAAGGCTCCTGAGAAAAAACCGAAGTCCAAGAAAAAAGCCAAAAAAGGGGAAGGAAAGGAAGCTGATTCACAATGAGCATACAGATTGAACTGGAAAACCGCATCGGAAACAAGCCCTTGTACCAGGCGGGGGATGAGGAAATCTATTACGCTTTAACCGCCATGGTGCAGGAACGCCTGGCCGCTACCCAGCGCATCCATGGCGACCGCAAGCTTTACTACGTTTCCGCTGAATTTTTGATGGGTAAGCTGCTCTCCAACAACCTGATCAACCTGGGGCTGTACGACGAAGTCCGCAAGACCCTGGCCGCCGCCGGCAAGAGCCTGGCCGCCATCGAGGAGCTGGAGGCCGAACCCGCCTTGGGCAACGGCGGTTTGGGCCGCTTGGCCGCCTGCTATCTGGACTCCGCCGCCACTCTGGGCCTGCCGGCCGACGGCGTGGGGCTCCTCTATCACTTCGGCCTGTTCCGCCAGGAATTCTGGGACCACAAGCAGTGGGAAAAGCCGGAGTACTGGCTCTCCCCCACCTGCTGGGCGAGGAAGACCGATACCCGCTTCTGGGTGCCGTTCCCCCAGGGCGAGCTGCAGGCGGTCATGTATGACATCCAGGTGGCCGGGTATGAAAACGGCGTCAACTGCCTGCACCTGTTTGACATGGAGACCGCCGACGAATCCATCGTCACGAACGACATCAACTTTGATAAGCACGATATCTCCCGCAACCTGACGCTGTTCCTGTACCCCGACGACAGCGACCGGGCCGGGCGTCTGCTGCGTGTATACCAGCAGTACTTTATGGTGAGCGCGGGGGCGCAGCTCATTTTGAAGGAGCTCTCCCAGAAGGGCTACGCTATGCGCGACCTGCATAAGCACGCCGTCATCCAGATCAACGACACCCACCCCTCCATGATCATCCCCGAGCTCATCCGCCTCATGCAGAAAGACGGCATCCACATGGACGAGGCTATCTCCATCGTGTCCCAGACCTGCGCCTACACCAACCACACCATCCTGGCCGAAGCCCTGGAGAAGTGGCCCATGGACTACCTGGAGGAAGCCGTGCCCGGACTGGTGCCCATCATCCGCGAGCTGGACAGGCGGGTGCGCGAGCGCTTCCCCCACGACGAAAAGCTGTGGATCATCGACAACCACGGCCTGGTGCACATGGCCAACATGGATATCCATTACGGGTTCTCTGTCAACGGCGTGGCGGCTTTGCACACCGAGATTCTGCGCGGCTCCGAGCTCAAGCACTTTGCCGACGTGTACCCTGAGAAGTTCAACAACAAGACAAACGGCGTGACCTTCCGCCGGTGGCTCATGCACTGCAACCCCCTGCTCTCCGATTTCCTCACCGAGAAAATTGGCAGCGGCTGGAAAAAGGACGCCAACCAGCTGGAGAAGCTGCTGGAGTTCAAGGACGACGGGGAAGTGCTGAAGAAGCTCCTGGATATCAAGCAGGAAAACAAGAAGGAGCTGGCACGGGTCTTGCAGGAAAAGAGCGGCGTGGAGGTCGACCCGGATTCGGTGTTCGACATCCAGATCAAGCGCCTGCACGAGTACAAGCGTCAGCAGATGAACGCTCTGTATATCATCTGGAAGTATAAGAAAATCAAGGCTGGCTTTACGCCCAAGAGGCCGATTACCCTGGTGTTCGGGGCCAAGGCCGCGCCGGCGTATATCATCGCCAAGGATATCATCCACTTGATTTTGACCCTCCAGGACCTGATCGCCCACGACCCCGAAGTGAGCCCCTGGCTGAAGGTCGTGATGGTGGAAAACTACAACGTGACTTGGGCCGAGAAGCTCATCCCCGCCTGCGACATTTCCGAGCAGATCTCCCTGGCCTCCAAGGAAGCCAGCGGCACGGGCAACATGAAGTTCATGCTCAACGGCGCGGTAACCCTGGGCACCATGGACGGCGCCAATGTGGAAATCAGCGAGCTGGTAGGCAAGGAGAATATCTGCATCTTCGGCAAGAGCAGCGAGGAAGTCATCAAGCTGTACGAGGAAGGCCCCGGGCGGTATACCACCAAGGATTACTATCCCGCTGACCCCGAGATCACCGACCTGCTGGACTTCATTATCAGCCCCACCGTCATGCGCCTGGGCGACCCGGAAAACTTGGGACGCCTGTACAAGGACATGACCCGCAAGGATTGGTTCATGGCGCTGCTGGACGTGAAAGAGTATATCGCGGCCAAAGAGCTGCTCCTTACCCAGTATGAGGACCGCGACGCTTGGGCAAAGATGATGCTCACGAACATCGCAAAGGCCGGGTTCTTCTCCTCCGACCGCTCCATCGCCCAGTACAACGAGGACATTTGGCACCTGTAAATTTGTCCTTGACGTAGACATAAATCCCTGTTACACTGGAATATACTGGATTACAGGGAGGAAGTGCACAAAATGGGAATCGTAGAATTGTTCATCTTGGCGGTAGGGCTCTCAATGGATGCCTTTGCCGTAGCCGTCTGCAAGGGGCTGGCCATGCGGGAATCAAAACCGAAAAGCATGGTGGTCGTGGGAGCCTGGTTCGGCGGGTTTCAGGCGCTGATGCCGCTGGTTGGCTTTGCGGTGGGCGTGCAGTTTTCGGAGGCTATACAGGCGGTCGACCACTGGCTGGCGTTCCTTTTGCTGGCAGCCATCGGCGGCAGCATGATAAAAGAAGCGCTCTCGAAGGACGACGAGCCTGCCGACGCGTCCCTGGCCCCCAAGGCCATGCTGCTTCTGGCTTTGGCCACCAGCATCGACGCCTTGGCGGTAGGCGTAAGCTTCGCCTTTTTGAACGTGGATATCGTCCCCGCCGTGCTGTTTATCGGCGTGACCACCTTCTGCCTTTCCGCCGCCGGAGTGAAAGTCGGCAGCATTTTCGGCAGCAAGTACAAGAGCCGGGCCGAACTTTTGGGAGGCTGCATCTTGGTGCTGCTGGGGACGAAAATCTTGATTGAACATTTGATGCAGTAAAAAATCCCTCGGTAAAAACCGAGGGATTTTTCTGTCAGGAGCCCGTGGATTTGTACCGGCGCACCCCCAGCCGCCACACCAGCCAGCAGGGGATCACGAACCAGCAGGAAATCAGCGGCAGGAACACATACAGCAAACGGTCGCTGCGCCCCAGCAGGAACAGCAGCGGGTAATACTGAAACAGCGCGTAAGGCACCACGAAGGTGCAGAAGGTCAGCATTTCTTTGCCGTAGATGCTCAAGGGGTACTTGCCGTGCTCGGACGCGCCGTAGCTGAACACGTTCATGAACTCCAGGCCCTCCAAGGTGAAGAAGGCGAAAGCGCCGTCTAACAGGAAAATGGCCGAGAACACCACGCTGCCGCCGATGAGCATGAAAATGACGGTCAGGATGCGCAGGGGCGTCCACTCCACCCCAGCTTGCGCGATGCCGTAGACGAACATCACCAGGCCCTGCAGCAGGCCGCCCAGGCGCACGAAGTCCACGCGGCTGGCTAAGACCTGGAAGATTTCATTGCGGGGGCGGGTCAGGATGCGGTCAAACTCGCCGTTTGCGATCATGCGGTCGAAGACCTTGAAGCCCGAGGCGAACATCTGGCCGATCTGGAAGCCCAGCAGCATAATTCCGTAGCAGAGGACGACCTCGCTGAACTCGAAGTCCTTCACCCGGTGGAACCGCTGGAACATGAACGCCATGCCCAGGAACACGCTGAAGGAGGTCAGGAAATTGCCGATGAGCGTGATGAAAAACGACGCTTTATACTGCATCGTGCTCTTTAAGTGGATGGAAAAATATTTTCCGTAAAGTTTCAGCATAATGTTAACCTCCCTGTACTACCACGCGTTTGAGGGCCTTGTGCTCCAAGGCCTTGCCGATGAGGACTAAAAGGAACAGCCACATCACCTGCAGCAGAATGGCCCGTACCATGGGCGCGCCGGACAGGTCGCCGCTGTAAACCCGCAGGGGCACGTTCTCCATGCAGGAAAAAGGCAAGAGCTCCGCGAACTGCCGGAAGCCCTCAGGGAAAAAGGGCAGGGGCACGATGCCGCCCATGAGGAAGTCGCTGAGGGAGGTGGAGATCAGCCGCACTCCCCGGTCGGAAATGGTGAAAAAGGTGACGTTATAAACCACCAGGCTGAACGCCGCCGTCACCAAAAGCGCCAGCGCCAAGGACAAGAGGAACAGGAAAAACGTCCCCGCATCCGGCGGGGCCATCAGCCCAAAGGGCGCGGGCAGGCAGGAGGACACGATCACCACGGGGATAAACCGCAACAGGGCCCGCGCTATGCGGGAAGCCACGTTGTTGGAAAACCACATGGCGTACAGGCTGACCGGACGGCACAGCTCGTACACTACGTTGCCGCTTTGGATGGCTTCAAACACCTGGCCGTCCGTCCCGCCGATCAGGGACAGCATGGCCAGAAGACCCTGCTGCAGCCAGATATAGCTGGCGGTGGCCTGAAAATCCATGGGGAAAGAAGCCGGGTCGGTCTGATAAAAGGCGTAAAAGGCCAAAATGGCCATGCCCCCCCAGAAAAATTGGCACACGACCCCCGCCAGCGCCGCCACCCGGTATTGCAGGTTCATGACAAAGCGGAGCCGGAAAAAAGAGAGATATTTTTTCATACGCGTGCCCTCAAATGTCGTACTGCTTGTACAGGTGGGCGATGGTCTCGTCAATCTGCTCATTGCCCTTGCGGATGTCATCCAGGGTGCCGTCCAGGAGGATCTTCCCCTTGCCGATCAAAATGACCCGGCTGGCCAGGGCTTCGATGTCCTGCATATCGTGGGTGGTCAGGATGACGGTGGTTTTGTGCTCTTGGTTCAGGCGCTTGACAAAGTCGCGCACGGCCAGCTTCGACACGGCATCTAAGCCGATCGTGGGCTCGTCCAAAAACAAAATCTTGGGGCTGTGCAGAAGGGACGCCGCAATCTCACAGCGCATCCGCTGGCCCAAGGACAGCTGGCGGGTGGGCGTGCGCAGAAGCTCCCGCAGGTCTAAAAGCTCGGTCAGGTCGCGGACGTTTTTGCGGTACGTGGCCTCGGGAATCTTGTAGATATCCCGGAGCAGCTCGAAGGAATCGACCACGGGCACGTCCCACCAAAGCTGCGAACGCTGCCCGAACACCACGCCAATCTGCGCCACGTGCTTGACCCGCTGCTTCCAGGGCACCCGGCCGTCCACCCGGCACTCACCGCCGTCGGGGGTGAGCACGCCGCTGAGCACCTTAATCGTGCTGCTTTTGCCGGCGCCGTTGGGGCCTATGTAGCCCACCATCTCCCCTTCGCCGATGGAAAAGGAAATGTCGTTGAGAGCATGGATTTCTTCATACTCCCGGTGGAACAGGGCCTTGACCGCGTTGCCAAAACCCTCGTCCCGGCGGGCGACCCGGAAGGTCTTGCGCAAATGGGACACTTCGATCATGGAAAACACTCCTTTCTTGATGCGGGGCCGGTTTGAAAGGTACGATCTTTCACCTGGCCCCCTTAGACTGAGACACGAAAAACCCACCAAAAAACACGGTGGGTTTCCCATTATATTCTACTATTTGCCCACTGTCAAGGTGGGAGTGTACAATTTCAGAAAGGGAGCCGGGTGTTCCTAGTCCCCCAGGTCTACATGGCGCATTTCCCGCGGGCTTAAAATTTCGTACATGGCCGGGACCACGAACAGGGTCATCAGGGTGGCGTACAGCAGTCCGCCAATGCACACGATGGCAATGGGCTGCATCATCTCCGCGCCCGTGCCGGTGCCCAGCGCCATGAACATCAGGCCCAGCACCGTGGTCAGCACGGTCATGAGGATGGGCCGCAGGCGGGTGCGCCCGGCCTGCACAATGGCCTCCCGCCGGGGAACCCCCAGGGTGCGGAGCTGGTTGATGTAGTCGATGAGCACAATGCCGTTGTTGACGATGATGCCCGACAGCATGATGAAGCCAATCATGGACACGACGCTGACCTCCATGCCGCAAATCCACAGCGCCCCAAAGCCGCCTGTGAACGCCAGGGGGATGGTAAACATGACAATAAACGGCAGCAGCAGCGACTGGAACTGGATAACCATAATCAGGTAAATGATGAGGATTGCCAGGGCTGCCATTTGCATCAGCTGGCCCATGGCCTCCATGATCGTCTCGTTCTCGCCGGTAAGCTCCAGGGTGATGCCCTCCGGCGGCTCGTAGCCGTCCAGGACGCGTTCCACGTCCCGGGACACCAGGGAAACATTGTGCCCCTCCGCTATCTCAGCGGTAAGGGTGAGCACGCGCTTCTGGTTTTCCCGGCTGATGGACGAAAGGCTCTGGCGGTCCTCAAAGCTGGCTACGCGGATGAGGGGCACGTCTTCCGTCTCGCCGGTCTGGCGGTCGGTGACGGGGATGGTCAGGCTTTTGACGTAGGAGGAGGTCATCTCCCCCGCCTTCGGGTGCAGCACCATCACGTCCTCGCTGACGCCCTCGATGTCCAGGGAGGCCGCCGTCGTGGATTCGGTCACGGCCGTGCGCACGCTTTGGTACACCTGGGCCACGGTGAGCCCTTCGGCCATGGCCTTGTTTTTGTCCACCACAATGCGCAGCTCCGGCGTGGCGTTCTCCAGGGCGGCGCTGGCCGCCTGCACGCCGTCCAGGGCGGACAGCTTCTCTGCCAGCTCGTCTGCTGTTTCCATTAAGCTGTCCATGTCCTCGCCGTAGAGCTTCACTTCAATCCCGGAACCGCTGATGGACGACATGGCCGAGGACATATCCATAGCCCCCTGGGCCGAGACATCCGCCTCCAAATCCCCGCAGGCCGCTTCGATTTCCTTCGCCAGGTCGCCGTCCTTTATGCCTGCGTCCTCGTCCAAAAGGGCGTACATGGAGATGTCCCCCCCGCCGCCCATCATGGCGAAGATGCCTCCCGTATCGCTGCCGGAGGACAGGGCCCCCACCGTCTCAATACCGTCCAGGGCCAGGATGCGCTGGGCCGCTTCATCGTAGAGAGCGGTTTTTTCTTGGAACGTGGCTTCCTCGTCATGAGGGGTGATGGTGACGCTCAGCTGGGTGCCGCTCATGGAGGGCATAAACAGGAAGCCCCTCTGTAAGGCCAGCCACACGCTGGAAGCCAGCAGCACCACCGACAGCACCAGCGCCACCCACTTGTGGTTCAGGGACGCCGTGGCCAGCCTGCCATAGCCGGACAGCAGCGCGTCAAAGAACCGGCTTCCCCGGATTTTGCCGCCGCGCAGGGTGGCCGAAGTCATGGCGGGCACCAGGGTGATGGCCACGAAAAGGCTGGCCAGGAGGGAATAGCCGATGGTCAGCGCCATGTCGGTAAAGAGCTGGCGGGTGACGCCCTCCACAAAGACGATGGGCAGGAAGACACAGATTGTCGTCAGGGTAGACGCGATGATGGCGCCCGTCACCTGTACGGCCCCCTGCACCGACGCCTTGGCGGCCGGCATCCCCTCGGCGCGCAGGCGGAAGATGTTCTCAATGACCACCACGGAGTTGTCCACCAGCATCCCCACGCCGACAGCCAGGCCGGAAAGGGAAATCACGTTCAGCGTGACGCCGGAGAAGTACATGAGCACGATGGCCACCAACAGCGAAATGGGGATCGAACACGCCACGGCCAGGGTGGGCCGCAGGTCTTTCAGGAACAAAAGCAGGATGAGCACCGCCAGCACCGCGCCCAGAACCAGGTTCTGCAGCACGGTGTCCACTACAATATAGATGTAATCGCCCTGGTCGGAGAGCATGGTGAAGCGCAGGCCTTCGTACTTCCCGCTCAGTTCCTCGAACCGCGCCTGGATGTTCTTGGACACCTGGGCCGTGGAGTACGCCGACTGCTTCGTAAAGGACAGCGCCACCGCGTCCTCCCCGTTTACCTTTGCGTACATTTCCTCGGCGTTGCTCTGGAGGCTCACCTCGGCCACGTCGGAAAGGGTCACAGGACCGATGGCGTCCTCCCCCGTATCAAACAGCACCAGGGATTTCAGCTCGTCGATGTCCTCCAGTTTATTGCCCACGCGCACCAGGGTCTGCACGCCGTCTTCCTCGATATAACCGGCAGGCATAGAAAAGTGCTGGGCGCTCAAAATGGCCGACACCATGTCCATGGTCACGTCCACCTGTGCGCCCGCAAAGGCGGCTTTCTTCTGGGCCTCGAAGTCCTCGGTGGCCGAATCAATCTGCTCCTTCGCCGCGTTGAGCTGGCTTTGGGCCGAGCTGATGGCCGACTTCCCCGCCATAATCTGGGACAGCCCCGCGCTGATCTGCATGATGCCGCTGGTCTGCTGGCGGGAGAGCTCGCTGAGGGCCTGGTCGACCGTAATGCCGCCCGACTCCAGCTGGCCCATGGTTTCCTGCATAGTGGCCTTGCCAGACTGCACTTTGGCGAGGTTTTCGTTCACTTCCTGAAGGGAGCCGCCGATGGAATCCGGGTCGACCCCCGTGGCGGCAATAGCGGCCCGGGCTTCCGCAAGGGCGGCTTCGGCGGCTTCTTTGGCGGCTTGCAGCTCGGCGATTTTGCCCGGCACGCCGTCTATGGTCACGCCAAACCCGGCCAGGCTCGCTTCAATCCCCGCCAGCTGCCCCTCCACCTGGGTAAGCTGCGCCTGCAATTCCCCGGCCTCCGCGCTCCCAGGAGCCGCCTGGGCCAGCTGGGCTTCCAGCGCGGCCTTCTGCTGGGCCAGCACCTCATACCCCGCCGACGCCTGCTCCAGGCTGGCAATGGCTTCCTCCAAAGCCTGCACCTGGCGGCTCAAACCGGAAAGCGTTTCGTTCAGGCTTTGCAGCTGGGCCTGGGTCTCCAGGAGGGTTTTCTCCGTCTCCCCCAGAGTGGTGAGCTGCGCCTGAATCTGCGCCTTGGCCGTCTCAATCTCCACCTTCTTCGAGAGCAGCTGCCCCTGGGCCTGGCCGCCCTGCTGAGCCAGCTGGTCCTGGCCCGCTTGCAGCTGGGCTTGCTGGCGGTCCAGCTCGGCGGCCTGCTCCTCGCTCTCGGCGATGCCGTTTTCCACTTCCTCGCTCTTTTCGGCCAGCTCGGCCTCCGCGTCGGCGAAGGTGTCCTCCAGCTTCTGGCGGATGCGGCGGTTCACCTCGTCAATCTTCTCCTGCTTCAGCTCCACCTGGACGCTCTCGGTGACGTTGCCGCTGACACTGACGCTGGCCACGCCCTCAATGCCCTCCAGCTTCACCAGCAGCTCCGCGTCCAGCAGGTTTGTCAGGGCGATGTTGTCCATGCCCTCCTTCTCCACCGCGCAGACCGCCACCGGCAGCATATTGGGGTTGATCTTCATAATATACGGCGTGCCCACCGTGTCGGGCCACGCGCCGGAAACCCCGTTGAGCTTCTCCCGGATTTCCGAGGTCAGCGTGTCCATATTGGCGTCGTCGGCCAGGGCCAGCATCACCTGGGACGCGTTCTCCCGGGACACCGACGTAATCTCGTCCAGGTGGTCCAGGGTGGCCAGGGTCTGCTCAATGGGCTTGGTGACTTCCTGCTCCACCTCTTCCGGCGAAGCCCCCGGATAGGCCGTGATGACCACCGCGTAGGGCATATTGATGTTGGGCAGCAGGTCCGGGGTCATGCGGGAAAAGGCCACCACGCCCAGCACAATGGCGATGATGACCCCCACTAAAACCGTAAGCGGCTTTTTTACACTGAATCGGGAAAACAACCGGCTTCCCCTCCCTTACTGCCACAGCGGCGAAGGATAAGCCCCGGCCGCCGTCATGCCCGCCACCGCGTCCACCACGGTCTGGCGGTCTTCTTTATAGGTCACGCCGTACCACTTGTCCTGGGACGGCAGCACCTGGACCTGGGCCCGGCCGTCCTCCAGCAGGGTGTTGACCACGAAGGGCAGGAAAAACTCCGCCTTTTCCGGGTTTTTCGGCACGTCTTCCTGAAAGAAGCGCTTGAAGTCCTCCTGCATGGCCGCGGTAAATCCCGGGGTGAAGCCCCAGAAATTCATGGAGACGATGGTCTCAAAATCCAGCGGGTGCCACGTTTCGCCGTCCTCCGTAAAGGCGATGCCCTCCGGGCGCTTCTCAATGTGGGTACGCTCGACGATGTTTTTCAGCAAGCCGTTTTCCGTCTCGCACACGCCCCGGGAAACGTAGCCGTTTTCCGTCACCGTGTTGCCCACCTGGTAGCCGACCATGGCGAAGCCCAGCTTCTCCCCGTCCTGGGCGTCTTTCAGGAAGCCGTAGATTTTTTCGAACGCCTCGCGCCCATAAAAATCGTCCGCGTTAATGACCGCGTAGGGCGCGTCCCCAATAGCCCGTGCCGCCGTCAAAGCCGCATGGCCGGTGCCCCAGGGCTTCACGCGGCCCTCGGGGATGGAGCAGCCCTCGGGGATGTCCTCCTGCTTCTGGAACACCGCCTGGACGTCCATATATTTTTCCACTTTGGAAAAAATCTCCTCCTGGAAATCCCCCAGCAGTTCCTCTTTAATCACGAACACGGCCTTCTTAAAGCCAGCCCTCCAGGCGTCATACAGGGAGTAATCGATGATTTTCTCCCCGGCCGCGCCCACCCGGGCCAGCACTTTCAGGCCGCCGTACCGGCTGCCCATCCCCGCCGCCATCACGACTAATACGGGTTCGCTCATACAATCAAGTCCTTTCTTATTCGTAAATAAATTGGCGGATGTGCGCAGCCGCCGCCTCGGTATCATACATATATACCCATGCGCCCGACTCATTATAATCCCCATAGGCGTTTTCTTCCGCGCCGGGGATGGTCAGGGATTCCATGGTGAAGTCCCGCAGCACAAAGGGGGCCAGCGACATCATGCCCGTATAGCTCAGGGACGTCTCGCACATGGGCACGATATCGTGCACCAGCGCCGGGTAGCTGAGCTTGCTCTTCCCCTTCAGCTGGGTGATGAGCCCCTGCAAAACCATCTGCTGACGGCTGGCGCGCACGTCGTCTCCGCCCTCTAAGTAGCGGATGCGCGCATAGGCCACGGCCTGGTTGCCGTTTAACCGGTGATGGCCGCCCTCAAAATACTCGCCGTTGGCCCAGTCGGCGGTGCCGTTGACATTCAAGAAGAAATCGCTGTTGAGGATGGTGGGGGAATCGCTGTACTCCCCCTCGGTCTCTATGCGCAAATCCCACAAATTCTGGTTGACCTGCACCTTCTCCTCCGCGCTCACGTCCATCTCCACCCCGCCAAAGGCGTCCACAATCTTGGCCATTTCGCTGAAATTCACCGTCACGTAGTCCTCAATGTCCAGGTGGAAATTCTGGTTCAGCGTGCGGATGGACAGCTCGGCCCCGCCGTAGGCGTAGGCGTGGGTGATCTTGTCGTAGCCGTAGCCGTCGATATACACCTGCGAATCCCGCAGCACCGACGTAAGCTTTAACTTGTGGTGCTTCTGGTCCACCGTCAGGATCATCAGCGCGTCCGACCGGCCCTCGTTCACGCCGTCCCGGGCGTCCAGGCCAAACAGCGCGATGTTCTTGATGCCCGAAACCGAGCTCCCGCTGTCCGCGGCCAGGCTGCTTTTGTCAATCTTCGTCATGGTCAGCCCGCTGAGCATATACCCAAAAACGTACAGCCCTCCCGCCAAAACCAGCAGGGCGCACAGAAGCAGGAGGGTCTTTACAGCCCTTCCTCCCCCGCCCGGACGCCTGCGCTTCGGGGGCCTCTGGGCACGGGCCGCAATCTGGTCGGCGCGGCGACGCCCTTCGGAGGAGTAGCTGGAAATATCCTCAA
This sequence comes from uncultured Clostridia bacterium, assembly GCA_947652665.1. Classification (GTDB taxonomy): domain Bacteria; phylum Bacillota; class Clostridia; order Oscillospirales; family Acutalibacteraceae; genus Acutalibacter. The sequence continues at coordinate 10,262 of CANTDZ010000002.1, read as the reverse complement.
AGCTCTCCGGGGAACGCCCTCGGCGCGGTTCCTCATAATAATAGTTGTCCTGTAATGGCTCCCGTCGGCGGCGCGGCGGCGGGGCGCTGCTGTGCCGGCCGTTGCTTCGGGAGGGCCGGCGGCTGTTGCGGTCGTTCATTCCCTTCACTTCCTTTTTTTACGTCCCGGCCTTCCCGTCGGCCGTGTTGCCGTATTCCGTCCAGTAAGGCGAGGCTTCCTCGTAGACAAAGGCGCTGATGCGTTCGGCGGCGTTCTGCACGTCGTAGATGAGGTAGTAAATTTCCATGTCGTCCACCTGCACGTTGCCGTCGTAAAGGTCGGTCTCATAGCGCACATCGGGCACGGTGATGGTCTCGATATCAAAGGAGGTGGTCAGGATGGGCGCAATGCTCAGGGCATCGTCCAGGCCCAGGCTGGTCTGGCAGTAGGGCATCATCTGCTTGATGACGCTGGGGTAGTCGGCCACGCTCAGCTGCTTGGCCTTCTGCAGCAGGGCCGAAAGCACCTTCTGCTGGCGCTCCACGCGGACGAAGTCGCCGCCCTCCAGGTAGCGGATGCGCCCATAGGCCACGGCCTGGTTGCCGTTTAAGAGGCAGTGCTCGTCCTCAAAGTTGCCGGGGCCCGCGCTCCAGTCCACCATGCCGTCCCGGTCCAGGAAGAAGTCGGAGTTCCAAATCTCCGGATAATTCAGCTCGTTATAGGTGCCGTTCATCTGGTCGATCTGCTGTTGCTGTTCGGTTTCCTGGCGCAGGTTCCACAGGTTCTCGTTGACCTGCACCTTTTCCTCGGCGGTCACGTCCATTTCCACCCCGCCGAACGCGTCCACAATGGCCGCCATGTTCACAAAGTTTATGGTGACAAAGTCCTCAATATCCAGCCCGAAGTTCCGGTTGAGGGTGTTGATGGCCAGCTCGTAGCCGCCCACCCCGTAAGCTTCGGTGATCTTGGTGTCCCAATTATCCACATAGCCCTGGTAGCTGTCCCCCGTAATGGGCACGCGGGTGTCGCGCATGATGGAGGTCATTTTCAGGGAACGGTGCTTATTATCCACCGTCAGGATCATAATGACGTCCGAATTGCCCTCAAAGGAGCTGCTGCGGGAATCCAGCCCGAACAGCGCGATATTTTTGATGCTGTCGTCTATAATGGCGTCCTCGCGGATGCCCAGGTCTTCCCTGTTCTTGCTGATGGAGACCGTGGACAAGTCCCCGATGAGGTCGGTAGAAATGTACATGGCCCCGCTTCCCAGCAGGATCATCAGCACGCACAGCACGCCAAAGATGCTTTTGGCCACCGTGCGGCCCGGCTTGTTTTTCCGGCGGCTCTTATATTCTTTGGAAGACGAGTAGCTGGACATATCCTCAAACGCCTGCTCGGCTTCCCTTCTTGACCGTATCGACATAGGGCCTCCTTTTTACACTCTCTCGGTTTTTTTCTTGCGGAACACGAAAAGCTTGCTGAGCGCGTAATTGGCGATGACCACCACCACGTTTGCCAGCAGCTTCATGAGCTTGTCGTTGATGTGCAGCAGGTCTACCCCCGCGTACATACATCCCAAATCCAAAAGCAGCGACACACCCCGGGCGCTGAAAAACCGGAGCATCTCCCCCAGCACTTCCTTTGTGCCTTTTGCCTTGCTTTCAAAGACCCACTTGCGGTTGGTGAGGTAGGCAAAAAGGATGGCCAGCACCTGGGCGATCACCGTGGAGGCCAGGTAGGGCACATGGGCGATGTCGGCCAAAAACCAGTAGCCCCCCCAGTTCACCACCGTGGTGAGCACGCCGAACACGCCATATAAAATAATCTCGCGGTACTTTTGATAGAGCGCGGCCAATGGACAGCCCCCTTCCGTCTATGCATTATTCTTTAGTATACTGCAAACAGGTGGCAAATTCAAGAAAAAAATTGTAAACAAAAAAGCCCCCGGTCAGGGGGGCTCTGGAATCAGCCTTGGGCGTGCTTTTCCCGCAGGGCCGCGTTAATGGCCGGGTACTCGTCGTCCAGATGGTAGAACTGGTAGAGGAGCACGCAGGCCAGCGCCGCGATGCAGGGCAGGAAAATGAAGTTGGCGCGGATGGCCAGGAGGGCGGAGGCGGCCTGGGGCTGGTCGGGGACGTAGCCGCCCAAGTCCAGCACAAAGGCGGAGACCACGCTGGAGAGCACGATGCCGATCTTGACCATGAACATGGACATGGAGGTCAAGAGGCCTTGCTGGCGGGTGCCGGTGGCGTATTCGGAGTGGTCGATGGCTTCGCCCAGGATGAGGAAGGAGACGCCGTTGGACATGCTGGCCCCCAGGTTTGCCAGGATGTTGCACAGGAACACCGCCGGGAGGTTCGCCCCGGCAAAGTAGACCAGGAGGCTCCCCGCGATAAAGAGCCCGTAGCCCACAAGGGTGAAGGTGCGCTTTTTCATGCGGGCGGTGGCCACGGGCACCAGGAAGCACGTGGCGAAGGTCGTGAAGGAGCCCACGGCCAGCAGGAGGCTGGCAAACCCGGCGTTGCCCAGGCAGTATTTAGCATAGTAGAGGGCGGTGGCGTTGCGGGTGACCGTGGCCAGGTAGAAGAACAGCTGAGCCGAACAGCAGATCACCCAGGGGCGGCTCTTTTTCACGGTGTTCAGGAGCGTCTGGAGGGAGAACGCCACTGGCGGGGGCTGGATGCGCTCCCGGGTGTTGAAGAAGCAGACCAGCACCAGGACGATGATAATCGCCGAGAACAGCAGGGCGATGCCCACAAAGCCCCTCTGCTCGCTGCCGCCGCCGAAAAGGCCAATCAGCGGCAGGGCCAGGCCCATGGAAAGGAAGGTGCCGATGGACACGCAGATGAACTTGGAAAGGTTCAGCCGGGCGCGCTCCGAGGGGTCTTCGGAAAGGTTGGGCATCATGGCGGTGTAGGGGACGTTGCACACGGTGTACAGCAGGCAGAACAGCGTGTATGTAACCAGCGCGTAGGCCGCCTTGCCCCCGGAGGGCACCCAGGAGGCCAGAAACATCAGCAGCACGGAAATGGCCAGGGGGATGGCGGAGAACAATAAGTAAGGCCGCAGCTTGCCCCAGCGGGTGTGGGTCTTGTCGCTGAGGACGCCTACTACGGGGTTTGCAAAGGCGTCGATGAGCCGGGCGGCGCTCATGGCAGAACCGGCGGCGGCTACGCCCACCCCGGCCACGTCGGTGTAAAAGTACAGCAGGTAAGAGGCCATAAAATTAAAGACCATGCTGCAGGCCAGGTCGCCCATGCCGTAGCAGGCGGTTTCCCGCAGGGAAAGCTTCCCCTCCGTCTTCATGTAGGCTGCCTCCCCTCCCGGGCCGGACCCTTCCGGGCCGGGGCCAGGCCGCACAGGGCCTGCAGGTTCCGGTAGGGCCGCTTGCGCCGGAAGAACTCATAAACCGAGCAGGCCTTATCCATCATGGACACCACCACGGCTTCCCGGAAGCGGGGCGGCTGGAGGGTCAGGGGGAACATATGGCTGCGGATGATGTCCCGCTCGATGCCGGTGAGCATCAGCTCCTTCTGGGCGTTTTCCAGGGCGATGGCGGGGTGGCGGGTCCAGTGGCCCTTGTGGGCGGGGTCGCCGTCCTGGGCGTCGTAGAAGAAGTAGTCGTGGAACAGCGCGCCGCGCACCATCTCGTGCATATGGAAGGTCGCGGGGGCGGCGGCGGCAAAGCGATAGCTGTAATAGGCCACGGCCACGCTGTGCAGCAGCCGGGAGGTGGTGCCGTGCTGGGGGAACCGGGCCATCTGCCCCAGGCCGGAGTTCCGGGTGAGCTGGTCGTAATACTGGAAAAACAAGCGGGAATCGAACCGCTGGCGGGATTTCTTCTGTTTCTTCAAAGACGAGGCTTCCTTTCCAACTGCGAGATTTTTTATTATTATACCACGCAAAAAGGGAACTTTCAAGTGCTCCTCAAAAGTTCCCTTTATTTCCACAATATTAACTTGTCAGGTGAAACCGTCCGGTTTCATAGTAGCACATCCATGCCGCCTAAAAGCATCCCGTCAATCTCTTTATCTCTATCGCTTTAAGAAGCGTGTAACCAGACGGTGTTAAGCAGTCCCGTGCTTTTTATATGTCTGCGGACCCGTGAGCCCGCCGCTCTGCTGTGTTTCAAGACTCTCCATTGGACCCACCCGCCTTTCCTTCATGATTTTCGCGCCCCGCACTCTCCACAATCCCGGGAACTCCTTCGCTGCTTCTTTGCAGTTACTTTCCCGCCTCAACTCCTGCTTCCGACCGTTTTCATGCTTTCTGCCTACTTCCGGCCTGCGGCTGCGCTCTCTTGAGACTTTCTTTTCTTTTTCTTGTCTCTGGCATTATTATACTCCGGTTTGTGGCGGTTGTCAATAGGTTTTTTGAACTTTTTTGAAAAAAATTCTGTATTTTTTACAGGGGGCCTGCATAGGATTTCTTGGCGGTGGAAAAAATTCGCTCTTGACTTTATGGCCGGTTTTAGGTACAATGTGCTGTAGAGAAAGCCGAAAGGAGCACGCAAGCTTATGGATAACGGTTTTGAGGCAGACCTGATCACCCTGGTGGACGACGAGGGGCAGGAGCACGAATTCGAAATTATCGACGAGTTGGACAACGACGACGGCCACTATATGGCCCTGGTGCCCACCCAGCCCAATCCCGAGGACATGGCCACGGATGCCGAGACCTACTACATCTTTGAGGTCATTGAGGAAGACGGCGAGGAGCAGCTGCAGGAAGTGGACGACGACGAGCTGCTGGATAAACTGGCAGAGATTTTCGAGGCGCGCTTCAACGAGGCGTATTTCGACGAGCCCGAGGAATAAAAACAAATAGTCCAGCCTGCCCGATTCGCGGACTGTGCACATATAACCCTACACTCCTCATATTGGGAGCCCCACTCCGCCTGCGGACTGCAGACCTCCCGGCCCGGCTTTGACCGTTGCTGGACGAAGGGAGCGAGAACCATGCGGGAGAGCACCCACCTGCTTTTTCTGTAGCAGGTTATTGAGATGCACATTACGGTCGGGCGGGCTGCTTTTTTATTAAGAGAGGGAGAACTAATGTTTTCACCAATTAGTTTTATTAACGAAAAAACTTGCTGTTTCACGGGGCACCGGAAGCTTCCCGTCGAGGAACTTCCCCAGATTCGCGCACGCCTGCGGGACATCGTCGCCTATATGGTGCGGGAGAAGGGCGTGGATACGTTTATTGCCGGGGGCGCGCTGGGGTTTGACACGCTGTCCGCCCAGGCCGTGGTGCAGGCTCGGGCAGAAGACCCCCGCCTGCGCTTGGTGCTGGCTATCCCCTGCCGGAACCAGGACCTCAAGTGGGGCCCCAAGGACAAGGCCGTTTACCAGACCCTTCTGCATCAGGCGGACGAGGTTCTGGTGCTCTCCGACGAGTATACCAACACCTGCATGCGGGAGCGCAACTGCTTTATGGTCGACCACAGCGCCTACTGCGTGTGCTACCTGGAAAACCGGAGCCCCCGCAGCGGCACAGCTTTCACGGCGGAATACGCCCAGGGCCAGGGGCGGGAGGTTGTGAATTTGGCGGGGATGGAGCCGAGTTTTTATCAAAATGCGTTGACGGTGTAAACTTAGTGTGTTATTATTATGTTAGTATAATGTCTTAGAAGGAGGCGTTCGGGATGGCACAGGCCACTTTCAGCATTCGGATGGATGAAGCTTTGAAGCGCCAGTTTGATGCGCTGTGTACCGAGTTCGGGATGAACGCCACTACCGCGTTCAATATTTTCGCGAAAGCGGTCGTCCGGGAGCGCCGCATCCCCTTTGAAATCGCGTCCCCTCCCCCACAGGCCGCTCTAGAGGAGGGGCGCGCCGCTTTTTATGCCCTGCGGGAATCGGCCCGGGAGAACGGCCTGCAGGACATGACCCCCGAGGAAATCGACCGGGAAATCCAGGCCGCCCGGGAGGGGCGGTAGCATGGCCTGCTACGCCGTGATTGACACGAACGTCCTGGTGGCCGCGCTGCTTTCCAAGCACAGCGACGCCGCTACGGTGCAGGTTCTGGAACGCGTGTTTGACGGGCAGCTGGTGCCCCTTTTTGAAGAGGGGATTTTAGCCGAATATCAGGATGTCCTCAGCCGCCCCAAGTTCCGGTTTCCGGCCAGCCAGGTACAGGCGCTCTTAAACGCCATCGTCCTGAGCGGCCTGCCGGTCTCCCGGATAAGCACAGGGGCAGAGCTCCCAGACCCTAAAGACCTTGTGTTCTACGAAGCCGCCCTGGCCCGGGACGGAGCCTACTTGGTCACGGGCAATCAGAAGCACTTCCCCGCCGAACCCTTCGTTGTGACCCCCAAAGCCATGCTCGAAGTTCTGGACGGTCTTTATAAATAAACAAGGAAAGCCCCCTGCCCGGAAAAGGCAGAGGGCTTTTTTAGCACCTTCGGTCAAGCGTAGACGTCGATGTTATAGGGGCTGGGGGGCTGCTGTTGCTGCAGCATTTCGGTCATTTCCTCCAGGGCCAGGTTCTCGGTGTCCATCATCTTTTTGGTGACGGCGACTGAATACTGCTGCTGGAACATAGCAGCGCTCATGCTCATGCTGGCCGAAGCAATGCTGTCCATCATGCCCATAGCGATACCTCCTTTGAAGTAGTCATGTATAGTATAACCCCTTCGCCGGGAAAAGTCAAGACGGAAGTTACTGCTGCGCGCCCTTCACATACGCGGCGATCAGCTTCTTGATGTCCTCCGGCGAATACATTTTGTCCGCGTCCTCTTCGATGATCTGGGTCAGGTCGTAGGCCATGGATTTGATGACGTCCAGGCGTTCCTTTTCGGTTGGCATTCGAAGGCCTCCTTTCTGAAAAATATATTTACGTTTATTATCTCTCTATAATGATATACCTCAGGGGTCAGAGGGGTCACTGCAAATATAGGGGTATTAGGAATTTAAAATTTCTAAAAGGGCCTATATCACGGTGACCCCTGTGACCCCTCACAATTAACCTGATACTAAATACTTAAAATTCAGCCGACCCCGGCGTGCGCGGGAACAAGAGCACATCCCGGATGTTCTGGATGCCGGTGAGGTACATGACCAGGCGCTCGAACCCGATGCCGAAGCCGGAATGCACGGTGGTTCCGAAACGGCGCAAATCCAAGTACCACCAGTAATCCTCCTCGGTCATGCCCAGCTCGTGGATGCGCTTGACCAGCACGTCGTAACGCTCCTCGCGCTGGCTGGCCCCTACCAGTTCGCCGATGCCGGGCACCAGCAAATCCGTCGCGGCCACGGTCTTACCGTCGTCGTTGAGGCGCATATAGAAGGACTTGATTTCCTTGGGGTAGTCGGTGACGAAGACGGGCTTGCCGAAATGCTTCTCGGTGAGATAGCGCTCGTGCTCGGTCTGGATGTCCGTGCCCCAGCTGACTTTATACTCAAATTCGTCGTTGTGCTGCTCCAGGATTTTCACGGCGTCGGTATAGCTGACCCGCACAAAATCCGAACCCGCTACATGGTGCAGGCGGTCGATGAGCCCCTTGTCCACAAACTGGTTGCAGAACTCCATGTCCTGGGGGCAGGCCTCCAGCACGTAGTTGATCACGTACTTGATAACGGCTTCGATTACGTCCATATCGTCGTTCAGGTCGGCAAAGGCCATCTCCGGCTCAATCATCCAGAACTCCGCCGCGTGGCGGGGGGTGTTGGAGCGCTCGGCCCTAAAGGTCGGCCCGAAGGTGTACACCTTGCCGAAGGCCTGGGCCATGCACTCGGCCTCCAGCTGGCCGGAGACGGTGAGGCTGGTAGGCTTCTGGAAGAAGTCCTCTTTGTAGTCGATTTTGCCGTCTTCGGTGCGGGGCAAGTCGTCCAGGCCCATGGTGGTCACCTGGAACATCTCCCCTGCGCCCTCGCAGTCGCTGCCGGTGATGATGGGCGTGTGCACGTACACGAAGCCGTTTTCCTGGAAGAACTTGTGCACCCCGAACGCCGCCGCCGAACGGATTCTATAAGCCGCGCTGTAGAGGTTCGTGCGGGGCCGCAGATGGGCGATGGTGCGCAAAAACTCCACGCTGTGGCGCTTCTTCTGCAGGGGGTACTCGGGGGCCGACGGGCCCTCTATGACGATTTTCTCCGCGTGGATTTCAAAGGGCTGCTTGGCACTGGGAGTGGCTAAAAGGGTGCCGGTCACCTGGAGGGCCGCACCGGCGTTCTGGCTGGCGACCTCCTTGAAGTTGTCAATCTTGCCGTCCTCAAAGACCACCTGCACGCCCTTAAAGCTGCTGCCGTCGTTGAGGTCGATGAAGCCCAGGGCTTTGGAGTCGCGCACGCTGCGCACCCAGCCGCAGACCGTCACCGTCTTGTCCTTAAAGCTGTCCAGGTCTTTATAAAAGGCCGAAATTTCTTCATGTTTCATGGCGTTTCTCTCCTTCAAAAATTTACTGCAAATTCCAATGGTCTCCCTCGGTTATCCGGGCGCATTCCGTAAAATACATCTCGCTCAAGGCGTCGTTGGTCAGCACCTCCAGCGTCTCCTTGATGGAGCGCGCCAGATTCATACCGGGCAGAGCGTCGCGCTCGGCCCAAAAGACCTCCCCTTCCTCCGAGGGCTTCAGCTCCCCGGAAAATGTATCGGCAGAAAACAGCAGCACCAGATAGCGGCTGCCGTCGTCCCGCATCCAATCCTTTATGCCCCGCAGGCGCGGGTGTTCGATGAGAAGCCCCGTCTCCTCCTTGACCTCGCGGATAACGGAGTCCACCACGCTCTCCCCCGGCTCGATGTGCCCGCCGGGGAACACAATCCCCGACCAGCTGGAGCCGTGCTGGGGACGGTTTTGCACCAGCACCTTCGTGCCGTTTGTTATCATGCACATATTCGTAAGCTCTGCTTTTACTTCGCGGCTCATATCCCCACTTCCTTTACAACAGGCACCTTTCCCGGCCGCCGTTCCTGTGGTCTATAAAAAACTCGCTCAAATCCTCCTCCAGAAGCACCCGGAGGCTCAAATCCACATCCACCGCCAGATTCATCTTAGGCAGCTCCGAAAGCTCCGCCCAGAAGACCTTCCCTTCTTCCGACGGCTTCAGCTCCCCGGAAAATTCATCGGCCCGGTAATAAAAAATGATGTACCGGGTGCCGTCGTCCCGCTCCCAGTCTTTCAGGCCGCACAGCCGGGGGTTGCGGATGGTCAGGCCTGTTTCTTCCTTCATTTCGCGTATGACGGAATCGGTAACGCTCTCCCCCGCCTCCACGTGCCCGCCGGGGAACGCGACGCCGCGCCAGTCTTTCTTGACACGGTCCTGCACTAACACTTTGGTGCCGTCGCAGACCATGCACATATTTGTAAGCTCTACCTTTACTTCGCGGCCCATTTCAACCCCTTCTTTCACTGCCTATTGCAGCTTGTATTCCCAATCTTCATAGCGCCACTCCCCTACGGGAGCATTTACATCTTTCCGAGAATAGTACAATTCACTTAAATTCTCTCCAAAGAAAACCCTAAAAGTTTCTTCCATGCCGCTTGCCAACTGCATATCGGGCAGGCTGTCCCGTTCGGCCCAAAAGACTTCTCCTTCTTCTGACGATTTCAATTCCCCGGAGAAAGCCTCTGCCTTATATAAAAACGCGATTTCCGCCATGCGGTCAGGCTCGCCCCAGGTCTTAATGCCGCACAGGTGCGGGTGCTCAATGGTAAGGCCCGTTTCCTCAAAGACTTCCCGGATGACCGAATCCGTGATGCTCTCCCCCGCTTCCACATGGCCACCCGGGAACGTAATCCCCGGCCAGCCAGGCTTGGTGCGGTTTTGCACCAGGACTTTGGTGCCGTCGCAAATCATGCACATATTTGTAAGCTCTACCTTTACTTCCCGGCCCATATCCCCACTCCTTACAGGATAATTTCAGAATGAAAGTATTGTTCCTGAAACCACACCTTTTCCATAATTTCCTCTTTGCTGAACATGGCATTCTCCGGGCAGACCACCCATTTATCCTCCACATCGTCCAGCCGGTGGATAACGGCAACGACCTTGCCCGTAAATTCCCTGACCGCTTCCTCAACGCCCAGGATATACGCGTCCTGCTCCTCGCCGTCCCCGGCCAGGATGCCCGCAACGTAGCCGTAATTGACCGGGTAATAGATGTCTGGATGCTTCGGGTGATAGCTTCCCAGCGGCCTGTCCACGGTAACGGTCACCATCTCGCCTATCAAACGGCCCACTCCCTTCAAAAACGAAAAGAGCGCCGGTAAAAACCTGCGCTCTGTAAACTTGGCGGAGAGGATGCGACTCGAACGCACAATGCCTTGCGGCACACCACATTTC
>CANTDZ010000001.1 GCA_947652665.1 uncultured Clostridia bacterium | reverse complement strand
AATTCAGCAACAGGAATTGAAAGAAATAATACAAAAGTCCATTGAGGCCGATCTTGATAATAAAGATGCACAAGGCAATGCGGTTGCAATGCTGACTGTGACAAAGAAATACATCAAGACCAAGGGTGTAAGTAATGAACTGAATGGTAAAGATGTTGACGAGACACCGACAGTTAGCAATACAGCTTTGACCGTTGTCAACAAGAAAGGCACCCTTCTCCCCAGCACCGGCGGCATAGGCACGACGCTGTTCTATGCAGTAGGCGGCGTGCTGGTGGTAGGCGCAGGCGTACTGCTGTTTGTCCGCAAGCGCATGGGCTCCAAGGGCTAAGCGCAGGGCAAGGCAAATAAGGACATAAACTAATTGGATTTATCCCCGCCGTCCGAGGCGGCGGGGATAAACATTAGTAAGGAGAGCCCTGTTTATGGCAAAATGGTTGAAAAAAAATATACTAAATATCTTTTTAGCCGTAGTGGTCTTGGCAGGGCTTTGCTTACTGGTGTACCCCACATTCAGCGACTGGTGGAATTCGCTGCACCAATCCCGGGCCATCGCCTCGTATGTCGAGACGGTGGAGGGGATGTCGCAAGAGGAGATGGACCGGCTGCTGGAGGAGGCGCGCGGGTACAACGAGCGCTTGTGGCAGAAGGGAAACCGCTGGATTCCCACGGCCGAGGAGGCGCAGGAGTACCGCAGCCTGCTGGACGTGACGGGCACGGGCATCATGGGCTACATAAACATCCCCAGCATTGACGTGAGCCTGCCCATCTACCATGGCACCGACGAGGCCGTGCTGCAGATTGCCAGCGGCCACATCGAGGGCACCAGCCTGCCGGTAGGCGGGGCGGACACCCACGCGGCGATTTCCGGCCACCGGGGCCTGCCCTCGGCGCGGCTTTTCACCGACCTGGACCGTCTCGGCGAGGGCGACCTGTTCACGGTCACCATCCTGGGCCAGACGCTCACCTACCAGATCGTCCAAATCCGCATCGTCCTTCCGGAAGACACCTCTGAAATGGAGCTCTACCGCGGCGAGGACTATTGCACCCTGCAGACTTGCACGCCCTACGGCGTCAACACCCACCGCCTGCTGTTGCGCGGCAAGCGCGTGGCCAACAATGAAGAGGCACTTTTGGCCGCCGCCGAAGCCGTCCGGGTGCCCACCTACGTGGTGATCCCGGCCGTTGGCGTGCCGATGCTGTTCATCCTTCTGGCCATTGTGCTGATCTTCTACAAGCGCCGTCCGCGCCTCACCGCAGAGGACTTGCGCGACCCCTTCAAGCACAAGTAGTTTGCCGCCCCAGTTTTGTTGACATAAAAAAGGAGGCTTTGCCCATGAAAAAGAAGTGGACCCGGGCTATAGCAGCGATTGCCTGTACGATATGTGCATTGGTGGTGCTGCAGCTGTTGGTGGTCGCCGAGGAGCCCAGCACCCTGCAGGTCTGGCCTTGCGCGACGGACCTGACCGACATGAGAACGGATTTAAATGGTGCAGATGGGCAAGGGGAGCCTCTTTTGCGCTACGATCTTTATAAGATTGCGGATTTTGATACCGTGGAATTCAAGGTGGGGGACAATTACCCCGGCATCCACATCCCGGCCGACATAGACAGCAAAGGCTGGCGCGAGGTCGCGGACAAGGCGGCGCAGACAATTTTCTGGGACGAAAATGGAAACGTGAAAGAAACCTTGTCCATTAAGCCGGATGTAGAAAATGCTATGATGGGCTTTGACCAGCTTAAGCTGGAGCACGGCCTGTATTTGATAGTGGCCCATCACCGGGACCAGTCCTACAAGGAGTACCTGGGGAAAAGCAAGGAGGGCAAGCTGGTTACCCGTTACCAGGGTCATGAAAACCTGTATTCTTTCCTGCCGGACCTGGTGGCCATACCCACGAAACCCGCGGTGGACGGAGAAATCAACACGGCAAACCCGGGAGAGTGGATGGAAGATGTGGTCGTTTACCTGAAGCCGGAAAAGGAAGCCCCGCTGGGCTCCCTTATCATCAACAAGAATTTGCTCTCTTACAGCAATGACAGCCCTGTCACCTTTGGCTTCCATGTGGTTGCCGAGAAGGACGGAAAAGTAGTTTACGATAAAATCTTTTCCATGGATTTCACCGGGGCGGGTTCCCAGAGCCTCCGGGTGGACGGCTTGCCTGTAGGCGCTACGGTGACCGTCCGCGAAATCTACCAGGGAGCCGGCTGCAAGCTGGTGGAGGAGGTCAAACCTTCTGACCCCACCGTATCGGCGGACACGGTACTGGAGTTTAGCTTTACCAACGATTTCGACAACACCGACAAGGGCCATGGCATCCTAAACACCTTCGTTTATGACGGCGAAAAATGGGTGCTGAACCGTTCGGATACCGCAGAGGGAGGGGAGTCGCAATGATGAAAAAGCTTTCGGTTTTCGCGGCGCTTCTGGTGGCTGTGATGGTGGCGTTTTCCTCTTTGCCAGCGGCTTGGGGGTATTTTACCACGTATACGCAGGCTCGGGGCGGGCTGCGCCTGGATTTTGCGAACAGGACGGAAATCTACGAGGAAGTTTCTGACATGACCAAGCACCTGACCATCCAAAACTTTGAGGATTCGTCCCCGGTTTTCGTGCGGGCCAGAGGGTTCAGCGACAGCTCCCATCCGCTTACATACAGCGCCCCGGATGGCGGCTGGGAAGACGGCGGCGACGGCTTCTGGTATTACACAAAGCCGCTGCAGCCAGGCGAGACGACCACAAAGCTGGACGTGAAGATCAATTTGCCCACAGGGGAGCCCGAGGAAGGCGATCAGTTTAACGTAGTGGTGGTATATGAGTCCACCCTGGCGCTGTACGATGCCGACGGGAATCCCTATGCCGACTGGAGCGTTATCCTGGATACCCATGAGGAGGGGGCCTGATTATGAATAAGAAGAAAAGGGCCTCTCTGCCCCTTGGCACGCTGCTGTTGTTTATCGCGTCCATTGCGCTGCTGTTGACGAGCACCTTTGGAAGCGCGCAGGCGGCGTTGACGTATTTTTCCGAGGTGTACAACACGCAGGTGGATTTGTACAATATCGGCGTGACGCTTATGGAGAACGGCGAGCCCGTGGCTTTCCGCGACTACGGCAACGAGGCCGACGGCAACTGGGAGGAGCAAGGCACCGTGCTTTTGGCGAATATGCTGGCCGAAGATGAGCGTTTGCAGCTGGGCCGGGCTTATCCCGAGGTCTTGGCTGTGAAAAACAGCGGCAGCATCGACGAGTTTGTGCGGGTGAACATCCGTAAATACTGGGTCACTGTCAAGGACGGCGTGGAGGAAAAGAACCGCGATTTGTCCCCGGACCTCATCAAGCTGGAGCTGGACAACGAAGATATGTGGATCGAGGACCCGGCTGCGGCTACGGCAGAACGTACCGTGCTCTACTACAACGAGGTTCTGGGCGTGGACGAAACCACGGTCCCCTTTAGCAAGTCCCTGACCATTGACGGCAAGGTGGCGAAATTTGTAACAAAGAAGACGATGAAGGAGAATGGCCGCACCATCACCCGCACCACTTACGATTATAATGGCGTGGAGTTCCGCTTGGACGTGGAAGCCAACGCCGTGCAGACCCATAACGCAGAGGACGCGATCATCAGCGCCTGGGGCCGCCAGGTCGACGTAGATAAGAACGACCAGGCCCTGCGGCTGCGGTAAGGAGGGACCGGTATGAAACTTGCAAAACGATTGCTCTCCGGGCTGCTGGCAGCGCTGTGCCTGTGGGCTTTTGCTGTGCCGGCCGGGGCGGCCTCGGAAGGGGTCAGCGAGGACTGGCACGTGACCTTTACCAGCGCCAAGAAGATGGAAAGCAACTTTAAATCTTCGGATATCGCCAAGCTGGTCAGCGGTATGCAGCCGGGGGATTCGGCGACGCTTTCCATCAAGCTGCGTAATGAGAACAGCAAGTCCACCAACTGGTATATGCAGAACGAGGCCATCACCTCCCTGGAGGACGACACGGTGGCCGAGGGCGGCGCTTACATCTACCGCCTGACTTACACCAACAGGGCCGGGCAGGTGAACACCCTCTACGACAGCGAGACGGTAGGCGGCGAGAAGGACAACGCCAGCTCTAACGAGGGTTTGCACGAAGCGACGGATTCGCTGAAAGATTATTTTTATCTGGACACCCTGCGCACCGGCGACACGGGCCAGGTTGACCTGCACGTGGAGCTGGACGGCGAGACCCAGAACAACCTCTATCAGAACACCATGGCCGACGTGCAGCTGAATTTTGCCGTAGACGAAGTCAATGACGATACTACGAGCCGCCAGGTCGTGAAGACGGGCGACGAAACGAATCTGCTGCCGCTGTACGGGGCTATGGCGGTCAGCGGGATTTTGCTGCTTATTATCGCCTGCTTTAGCATGAAGAAGCGTGGGCAGGAGGAAAAGGAGGGTGGCCGTCATGAAAGGTAAGGGCATGATTCGGCGGCTGGCCTCGCTCTTGTGCGCGGTCTGTTTGCTGGCGGGGTGCTGTATGCCCGCGGCGGCAAAACGGGATGAATACGACTATACGATACGCATTTTTTCCGGCCAGCAGGGTAAGATCAACGGCGAGGATATGATCCAGATGACGATTCCGGCAGGGGGCCGGCTGAATCTGTATACCAGCGCGGTTACTTTGCAGGACGACAGCAAGTATTATGTAAAAGGGTTCCGGGAGAGCGGCAAGGGCACCGAAGAGATTTTGGGTATCGGCAGCCGGCTGTCCTCGTTTCAGGTGACCAAGGATCAGGATTACGTGGTGGCCTACGGCTTGCGGGGCACCATGGTCGAGTATACCGTGAACTTCCAGGATTCCCAGGGCAACACCCTTGCGCCCAGCGAGACGTATTTGGGCAACGTGGGCGACCGTCCCGTGGTGGCCTACCTGTACATTGAGGGCTACCAGCCCCAAAGCTACAACTTGACCAAGACCCTAGTTGAGAACCCTATGGAGAACGTACTGACCTTCGTGTACACGCGTATCACCACGCCGGTCACGGATGGCGGCACTACCACAATTATAAATGGCGGCGGGGCCACGGTGGTGACCCCCACAACCCCGACTACTCCCACTACGCCGACCACCCCTACCACGCCTACGGACGAGGATGATGGGGAAGACGGCGACGAGGATGGTGACGAGGACACCGAACCCTCTTCCGAGCCGGAGGAAGAGGAGCCCACAACCGAGCCCGAAAGCATCCCGGAACCGGAGGTGCCGGCAGCGTCACCGATCCCGGAAGTAGTGGACATTGACGAAGGAGAGGTGCCTCTGGCCAACCCCAATGCCACGCCTGCGCCCACCAATCTTGACCTGAAGCGGGACGCTTCGACGATGTTCCCCTGGTGGGGCAAGCTGCTCATCGGGATGGCGGTGCTGGGTGTAATCGGCACGGGCCTGTGGTTCCTGCTGTTCTTCCGCAAGAAGAAGGACGAAGAGCACTCGATGGATATTTCGGAAATCACCGATATCAGTGCAATAAAAGATTTAATGGATGATGATGACGACTTATGAGTAAAAAAATAGCCGCCGCATTGTGCACATTGTTGGGCACGCTGATTTTGGTCGCGGTGATCGCGGCCTGCCTGGCCATAACAGTGCCCAAGCTGCTGGGGTATGAGGTCTACCACATTGTCAGCGGCAGCATGGAGCCGGAAATCCCTGTGGGCAGCGTCATCTATGTGGATGCCACGCTGCCGGAGGACATGGTTCAGCAGGACATCATCGCCTTTTGGCGGGAGGAGGCCGTGGTGGCCCACCGGGTCGTGGAGAACCGGGTGATCGAAGGCGAGCTCATCACCAAGGGCGACGCCAACGAGCAGGAGGACATTTCCCCCGTAGCGTACCGGGACGTGATCGGCAAGGTCACGCGGCACATCCCTTATTTGGGGGCGATGCTGGTTTTGTTTGCCACGACGGTGGGCAAGGTCTACGTGATAGCCTTTGCCGCCTGCGGGGCCATGCTGAACATACTGGGCAGCCGCATACGCCATCGGGCCCGGACAGGCGATGGGGCGGAGAATTACCGATAGGAAGGGCCGGTTATGGGGAAAAAGCTGAAATGGATCGTAGTGGCGCTGCTGTTGCTGGTGTTTTTAGGCTCCGGCGGAGCGGTGCTGGTGGTGCAGCAGGATTACGCGAAAAGCCAGAAGGTCTACGCGCAGGCTGCGGAGAAATTTACAACGACCTTGGACGAATCGGAAATAAGCAGCGGGGGCCAGACTCACCAAAAAGGGGAGGGCCCCCTTACCCCGTTTACGGTGGATTTCGACCTGCTGCAAGGGGTCAACCCCGAGGTGGTGGGATGGATTTACTGCGAGGGGACGAAAATCAATTACCCGGTGTGCCAAGGGACGGACAACCAATATTATTTGCATTACAGCTATGAAAAGCTGGAGGACAACTGCGGCGCCATCTTTGCCGACGCCCAGACCGCGCCGGGGTTTGCGGACTCGAACACGGTGCTGTACGGCCACAATATGAACGACGGCTCCATGTTCGCCGGGCTGGAGCTTTGGCGCGACCAAAGCTATTACGACGAGCATCCCATCATGTGGCTGCTCACGCCGGAAACGGATTACAAGGTCGTGCTGTTCAGCGGGCACGCTGTGTCGGCTTATGACGAGATTTACACGATTTTTAGGGGGCCCATGCCGGAGTTTACCGCGTATTTAGAGGAAAACCTGGCTAAGTCGGACTTTTATGCAGATGTGGGCGAGCTGGACCCCAACGCCCACTATATCCTCATGTCCACCTGCGCCCTTGACTTTGTGGATGCCCGTTATGTCATTCACGGCAAGCTGGAGCCTGTGGGCGAGCACGGACGGGGGTGGTAGTGTTCCATGGGACGGAGGCTTAGATGGCTTTTGGCCTTACTTATATTGCTGAACTTATGGGGCTGCGTCGCCCAGACCGGCGAGGACCCCGAAGCGCAGCCTGCTCCCGAGACCCAGGCTGCGCAACCAAAACAGGAAGAGCCCGGGGAGGATTTCGTGCCCTACCAGGCTCCGGCCTTTGCGGATTCGGCCTTCCACAGTGAGGCGGCCCAGGGAGCGGATGGTGCTTTGATCGACCTTTCGGCGACGGCGCAGGGGTACGTGGGGGCGTCGGCCCAGAGGGAAGGGAAGCTCAAATTCCAGGTCACGATGGGGGACACCACTTATACGTATAATCTCCCCTCGGACGGGACGCCGGAAATCTTCCCTTTGCAGGGAGGAAACGGGGAGTACACTTTCTGCGTGCTGGAGGAAGTCAGCGAGGGAAAGTACGCCAAGGTGTATGAGGCCATGGCCACGGTGGCTTTGTCGGACGAGTTCCAGCCTTTTTTGCGGCCCAGCCAGTACGTGCCTTATGGGCCGGATTCGGCGTGCGTGCGCAAGGCCGGGGAGATTGCCGCTACGCAAAGCGACGCGTTGGGCGTGGTAGAGGCTGTTTTCGATTATATCTGCGAGAGCGTCACCTACGACAAGGAGCTGGCCCAGACGGTGGAGAGCTCCTATCTGCCCGACCCCGACAAGACCCTGCAGAGCGGGAAGGGCATCTGCTTCGACTACGCCAGCCTGGCGGCGGCCATGCTGCGCAGCCAAGGAATCCCCACGAAAATGGTGTTTGGCTACGTGCAGCCCGACGAGCTGTACCACGCGTGGAATATGTTCTACACCCAGGAGAGCGGGTGGGTCACGGTGCAGTATGAGGTGGAATCCAATAGCTGGAACCGGCTGGACCCCACCTTTGCGGCCAACGGCAGTGATGCGGAATTTATCGGGGACGGGACCAATTATACCGATACAAAATATTTTTAGCAGGCTTGGAGGGGCGGTTTGATGCAAAAAAAATTGGACGCGCTGGGGATCAGCGCTTTTTGTGAAAGCATGGGGATGATGCTCCAGGCGGGAATCCAGACCGAGGAGGCCGTAGGCTTGCTGCGCCAGGAGAACTCGAAGCCCGGGCCCTTGGAGACCGGCCTGGGCCAGGTGCAGAAGGAGCTGGAAGAAGGCTCGAATTTGTCGGCGGCGCTGGAGAAGACGGGCCTGTTCCCGGAGTACGCCGTGCGCATGGTGGCGGCGGGAGAGAGCTCGGGCCGGCTGGAGGACGTTTTGTTCCGGCTGGCAAAATATTATGCGGGGCAGAAGACCCTGTCCGAGAAGCTGAGGAGCGCGGTGACGTACCCGGCGGCCATGCTGGTGCTCATCATCGTGGTGCTGGTGCTGATGCTGACCATGGTGCTGCCCGCCTTCACCCAGGTTTACGACCGGCTGACGGGGAGCCTGGCCTATTCGGCGTACCGCTACATACAGTGGGCCTACGGGTTCTGCTGGGCGGCGCTGGGAGTGATGGTCCTGCTGGCGGCGGCGCTGCTGATAGGCCTGGCGCTTTGGAACAGCAAGAAGCGCTCCGTGGTCGAGGGCATCTTATTGAAGCTCCCGGCGTCGGGGAACCTGCTGCGGGAGATGGGGATGTACCGCTTCACGGCGGCGCTGGCGACGTTTTTGGCCAGCGGCGAGGTGCAGGACATCGCCGTGATGGAGAGCATGAAAATGGTGGCTTGCAAGCCCGTGGAGCAGAAGCTGGAAAAGTGCCTGAAGCATCTGGAAGAAGGGCATAGCGTCGCCCAGGCCGCCTACGATGAGCAGCTTTTCGAGCCCGTCTACGGCCGGATGCTGCTGGCGGGCGAGCGCAGCGGCAGTCTGGAGCCGGTGCTGTGGCGCCTGACGGAGCTTTTGGAGGAGCAGTGCGGCGCGCGCACCGACCGGCTGGTGGGCATCGTCGACCCGCTTTTGAGCGGCGTGCTGCTGGTGACGGTGGGCGTGTCTCTCTTGAGCGTCATGCTGCCGCTGCTGGGCATCATGAGTTCCATCGGTTGAGGGGTGGCCCATGTATACGGACAAAAAACAGAGGGTTTGGCCGCTGGTGGCGCTGGGGCTGCTGACGGCGGCGATTTTTGCGCTGGTGTGCTGGCGGGCGGTGCAGGTGTCCCAGGTGGACATAGAAGCGGAAGCGGCCCAAGCAGTGCGCAATGCCATCGCCCAAAGCGCCGTGCAGTGCTACGTGGTGGAGGGCGTCTACCCGCCGACTCTGGAGCATTTGGAGGAAAATTACGGCCTGCAGGTCAACCGGGAGGATTTTTACGTGGTCTATGACGTGTTCGCGTCGAACCTGCCCCCCCAAGTGACCGTGGTGCCGAAGCCGTGACGGGAAAGGAGCTGGGCGATTTGAATCGGAAAAGCCAGTCGCAGGCGTTTTTTACCCTGGGCATAGCCGGGCTTTTTTTGGCCGGCTTTTTCCTGTTGGTGACCTTCGGCGCCGCCACCTACCGGCAGGCCGTGGAGGGCCAGGCGGCGAATAACCGGGCCCGGGCGCTGCTGGGGTACATATCCACCTGCGTGCGGGCCAGCGACCACGCGGGCGGGGTGGAGGTTCAGAAGGGCCCGGTGCTGGTCGTCCGGGACCGGGACAGCGGGTACGCCCTGCGCATTTACCAGTGGGACGGGAAGCTGGTGGAGGATTACGCTCAGGACGGCGCGCCCTTGAGCCCCGAGGATGCCCAGGTGCTGGGGGAGACGGCTGTCTTTGAGATTCAGCAGCAGGGGAGCCTTCTTACGGTGTCTACTGACGAGGGCCAGGCCTTTTTGCGCCTGCGGAGCGGAGGTGCGGGATGAAAGGCAAGCATAGTATTACGGCGTTTTATATGGAAATGCTGGTGCTCATCGTGGTGTTTGTGGGCGTCATTTTGACGTTGACGCGGATGTTCGCCCTCTCGAAAGAGCAGAGCAGCCAGGCGCGGGTGCTCACCCGAGCGGTGGTGCTGGCGGAGAACGCCGCCGAGCTAGTGGGCGAGGCTGACGGTCTGGAGGAAATCGTGGAGAGGCTGGGCGACACCGGGGAATTTCGGGTGGAGCTTAGTTGGGATGAGTCGGAAGATTTTGTGGAAAGCGAGATCCAGGTGTACTGGCTGGACGGGGCAGAACCCGTCTACACCCTGCGCACGGGAGCTTTTACGGGAGGTGGCGAAGAGTGAAACAAGTACCCATACGGCTAGGCCCCCTAGCGCTTTTGCTGACGGTGGTCACCATCTGCATGACGGTTTTGGGCATCCTTACGTTTTCTACAGCCCGGGCCGATTTGGCGATGGCGGAAAAGCAGGCGGCGTTTGTCCAGAAGCGATATGAGCTGGAGATGGAAGGGCAGGGCTATCTGTGTGCTCTGCAGCGCTCGAACTGCCGGGAGATAGGGGAAGATGGATTAAGCTGGTATACAGCCCAGAAGGACGGCTTGAGCCTGAAAATCGGTGTAACGTCTGCGGGCGAAATTGCCTGCTGGCAGTATTCAAGCGACTGGCAGGCGCCGGAGGAGATCGGCGGGCTCTGGTCGGGCGAGTAGGCATTTACAAATCGGACGCCAAATGGTATAATATCCTCACTATGAAAACCCGGAGGAAATACCATGGAGATACAGGAAATTTTAGAAAAAGCGTATGGGGAGGGGGCGTCGGACATCTTTCTCGTGGCCGGCCTGCCCATCACGCTGAAATGCAAGGGGCACCAGAACCGTTGGGGGGAAGGCTTCCTAAAGCCGGCCGACACCCAGCGGCTCATTGAGGGCATTTACGCCCTGGCCAAGCGTGAGCAGACCCACATCGCCCACGGCGAAGACGACGATTTTTCCTTCGCTATTGCCGGGCTGGGGCGCTTCCGCGTGAACGTGTTCAAACAGCGGGGCTCGCTGGCGGCGGTGATACGGCTCATCCAGTTCGGCCTGCCCGACCCCAAGGACTTGGGCATTCCCGACGAGGTGTTAGAGCTGGCCGACAACCAGAAGGGCCTGGTGTTGGTGACCGGCGCGGTGGGCACGGGCAAGTCCACGACCATCGCCTGCATGATCCAGCGCATCAACCAGAACCGCGACTGCCACATCATCACCATGGAGGACCCCATTGAGTACATTTACCGCCACGAGAAGTCCATCGTGACGCAAAGGGAAATCTCCATCGACACCCCGGGCTACCCGGCGGCGCTGCGGTCGGCCCTGCGGGAGAGCCCGGACGTGATCCTGCTGGGCGAGATGCGCGACTATGACACGGTGTCGGCGGCGATTACGGCCACGGAAACGGGGCTTTTGCTGTTCAGCACCCTGCACACCAGCAGCGTGGCCAACACCATCACACGCATTATCGACGTGTTCCCGGCCAACCAGCAGCAACAGGTGAAAATCCAGCTGTCGCAGCTCTTAAAGGGCGTGGTGTGCCAGCAGCTGGTTCCCGGCGTGGACGGGCGTCTGCTGCCGGTGTTTGAGATCATGAAGAGCACCAATGCCATCCAGAACATGATCCGCGAGGATAAGCTGCATCAGCTGGACTCCGTGCTCCAGTCTGGGGCGGCCGACGGGATGTGCACCATGGACGGCAGCCTCCTGAAGCTGTACCGGGAGGGCAAGATCACCAAGGAGACGGCTCTGGTGTACTGTGCCCATTACGACGTAATGAGCAAGCGCCTGGGTTAATCAAATAAAAATACCAAGGGGGAGGCTTTTTACGGCCTCCCCCTTAGCAATAAGGAAAGAAGAAAATGAAGACTTATTATCAAATTTAGTTAGTCGAGGGCCTTCTCCAAGGTGTCGACCACAATCTGCAGCGCCTTGATGCGCGCATACTTTTTGTCCACCGACTCCAGGATGTGCCAGGGGGCAAAGGTGGTGCTGGTCTTTTGCAGCATCTCGTCGATGGCCATTTCATACTCGTCCCACTTTTCGCGGTTACGCCAGTCCTCGTCGGTGATCTTCCACTGCTTGGCGGGGGTGTTCTGACGGTCGGTAAAGCGGGCCAGCTGGGTGTCGGAATCAATATGCACCCAGAATTTCAGGATGACGGCGCCCCAGTTGTGCAGTTCCTGCTCGAACTCGTTCATTTCGTAGAAGGCGCGCTGCCAGTCGTTTTCGGTGCAGAATCCCTCCAGGCGTTCCACCATGACGCGGCCATACCAGCTGCGGTCAAAGATGGCGATGTGTCCGGTTTTAGGCAGGCGTGTCCAGAAGCGCCACAGATAGTGCCGGGCCTTCTCTTTGGGCTCGGGGCTGGCAATAGGGTGCACCTCAAAGCCGCGGGGGTCCAAAGCCCCAGTGACGCGCTTGATGTTGCCGCCCTTGCCTGCGGCGTCCCAGCCCTCATAGACCATGACCACAGGTACGCGCTTGCGATAAAGCCGGTTGTGCAGCATACGCAGCTTGCCCTGCAGGCGGTCCAGTTCGGACTTATATTCTTCATCACTGATGGTTTTGTCAGCCAAAGACACGTCCTTGAGCTTGGGCATTTTTACCAGCGGGAATGTGTTTTGCAGCAGCGGCACGGCCAAACGGTCGTTGTGCAGGGCGGTCTCAATGCCCGTGCACAGCGTCTCCATGACCTGCAGCTCGGCGAACTTCTTGTTCTTCGCGTCTACTAAGTACCAGGGCGCGCTGGGGGTGTTGGTGTCGGTCAGATAGCGGTCAAACGCTTCCTGGCAGTCTTCGTAGTGGCGGTTCTGCCACACGTCCCGGCGGCCAACGCGCCAGGCGGTATCTTTATCCTCCAGCAGGCCGTCAATGCGCTTGGCCTGCTCTTTTTTGCTTATGTTAAAGAAGAATTTCAGCACCAGGTAGCCGTTATCCGTCAGCTGGCGCTCAAAGCGCTTGACGCTGTCCACCCGCTGGGCATAGGTTTCGTCGCCCATGCCGCCCTGGAGGCGGTCCTTCATGATCTCGTCCATCCAGCCGGAATCTAAGAATGTAAACTTGCCGGCCTCGGGAATCTTCTCAAAATAGCGGTACAAAAACGGCAGGCGCTGCTCCTCTTCCGTGGGGGAGCCCATGGAGAACACCTTGAAAAAGCGGGGGTCGATATTGCGAATGACCCGCCCGATGGAGCTGCCCTTCCCGGCCGCGCCCCAGCCCTCAATGAGCACCAGGACGGGCAATTTGCGGTCTTTTAGCTGCATCTGCTGTAGGGCGAGCTTCTCCTGCGCCGCCTTCAAACGGGACTTGATCTCCTCTTTTTCCGGCTTCTCCGGGGGTATCCAATTTTTAAGCATATGCACTACACCTCTTGGCGATTTGTTTTACGTTGATTGTATTATAGCACTATTCGGCAAAAATGTCACTAGGTTTTGAAGAAATTTTAGAAATTTTTTCTTCGGCGGCCGCCAGGGTGTCTAAAATGGTGCAAAGTTCATTGGCTGTGTATGTTTCTTTGTTATTGTTCGTTAACATTAATCGAAGTTCATACAATAGGGATTTTCGGATGATTTTGCGTTCGTTTTTTGTAGCCATGATGCGGCCGCCCCTTTATAATAGTTCCAGCTTGCGGAAAAACAAAAAGCAATCGCGGAACCCCTGGAGGTAGTTGGGCTCCGCGTAGCAGCAGAGGGCCCAGGTTAATGTTTCTGCTAGTTCGTCTACAAGCGTGCCATTTTCTCCTAGCAATGTCTTAATTTTGTCTTGCAGCTTCTCCGCCTTCCCCATGTACTCCTGGTATTCCTCATCTTCAAATACTCTTTCCCCGGCCCATTTCTCTATGAGTTCCGTAACGGCATTGGACAAGGTGCTTTCAAAATATTTGTTGGGATTTTGTGCATTTTTCACTTAGAATCACTGTCCTCTACTATGATGCTTGCCGGCGTTGCTTATAATATCACAAAAAGGCGCACAAAAGGTTCTGAAACGAGAACGTTGCCAAAATTTTTTTAAGATGGTATAATAGCCTAAATATGCCCGAATCAAAGGAGGCAAAACATGAAATTATACGTCACCCGCCACGGGGAGACCGCGTGGAATAAAGAAAACAAAGTCTGCGGCCGCACAGAGCTGCCTTTAAACGAGACCGGCCGCCAGCAGGCCCAGGAGACGGCCCGGAAGCTTGCGGGGGTGCACTTCGACCGGGTGGTGTGCTCGCCGATGGTACGGGCGCGGCAGACGGCGGAGCTCATCTGCCAGGGGCGCGACGTGCCCATCGAACGCCACCGGGCGCTCATTGAGCAGAGCTACGGGGAGTGCGAAGGGGCCGACCGGTTCGACGAAGGGTTCCTGTCCCACAAGAGGAACTTCGCGGACGGATATCCGGGGGGCGAATCGCACATGGTGCTGGCCCAGCGGGTGTACCGCTTTTTAGAGGAGCTGGCGTCCCGGTGCTCGGATGAGACGGTGCTGGTGGTATGCCACGGGGGCGTGTGCCGGGTTGTCGAAAGCTACTTCCACCCCATGAGCAACGACGCCTTTTTTAAGTTTGCCATGCACAACTGCGAGGTGCGCCAGTACGAGCTGAACCTGCCGGTAAAGCCGGGGCCTGTAAAATTTTACGGCACGGAAATCTGCCGGGACTGCGCCGAGGCCCTGTGCTTTTTAGAAGAAAAGGGCTTTGATGCCTACGAATACAAGGACATCACAAAGAACACGGCGAACCTGAAAGAATTTTTAGCTCTGCGCGACAGCCGCCCGGAGTTCCAATCGGTGCGGGAGGAAGGCGGCATCGGCATCCCGTGCTTTGTGCGGGAGGACGGCTCTTTGACCTTCGAACCCAGCGATTTGCTGGAAAGCTGACAAAAAACGGTTTTCCACCTTTACAAAATTGGCAATATCATGTACAATAATTATACGTGTAGGCGTTTGAAAAGAAAGGAGCTAAACCATGGAACTGAAATATAAGCGCATCCTCTTAAAGCTCAGCGGCGAGGCCTTGTCGGGCAGCGTGGGCCATGGCATCGATTTCGATACGGTGGTAAAGATCTGCAAGCCTATCAAGGAGCTGGTCGACATGGGCGCCGAGGTGGCCATCGTAGTAGGCGGGGGCAACTTCTGGCGGGGACGCAGCAGCGGCCAGATGGACCGCACCCGCGCCGACCACATGGGCATGCTGGCCACGGTCATCAATGCCCTGGGCGTGGCCGACGGCCTGGAGCAGTTCGGCCTGGACGTGCGGGTGCAGACCGCCATCGCCATGCAGGAGGTCGCCGAGCCCTACATCCGCAACCGGGCCGTGCGCCATCTGGAAAAGGGGCGCGTGGTGGTCTTTGGCTGCGGCACGGGCAACCCCTTCTTCTCCACGGATACGGGCGCGGCTTTGCGCGGGGCGGAGATCGAGGCGGATGTGATCCTAAAGGCCACCATGGTCGACGGCGTGTACGACAGCGACCCCAAGAAAAACCCGGATGCCAAGCGGTATGACACCCTCTCATATATGGAGGTCTTAAGCCGCAACCTGGGCGTGATGGACATGACCGCCGCCTCCTTCTGCAAAGACCGGGGCATCCCCTTCCTGGTGTTCAGCATTGAAGACCCGCAGAACATCGTGCGGGCGGCGGCAGGCGAAAAAGTCGGCACTTTAGTAGAGTAACAGAAAGGACGGACAACGTTATGGCAGAGATGAAAGATGTATTCGCGAAAGCGGAAAGCAAAATGAAAAAGACCATCGGGCACCTGGAGGAGGAGTACGCCGCCATCCGCGCGGGCCGCGCCAACCCGGCGGTGCTGGATAAGATCATGGTGAACTACTACGATACCCCCACGCCTATCAACCAGCTGGCCGCCGTGGCCGTGTCGGAAGCCCGGGTGCTTACCATCCAGCCCTGGGACGCCTCCGTCCTGCGGGGCATTGAGAAGGCCATCCAGACCTCCGACCTGGGCGTGAACCCCCAGAACGACGGCAAGATCATCCGCCTGGTGTTCCCGCCCCTCAACGAGGAGCGCCGTAAAGAGCTGGTCAAGGACATCAGCAAATTGAGCGAGGAAGCCAAGGTGGCCGTGCGCGCCATCCGCCGGGACGCCATTGAGAAGCTCAAGGAAATGAAAAAGCAGAGCGACATCACCGAGGACGACCAGAAGCAGGGCGAGAAGAAGATCCAGGAGCTCACCGACAAGTACGTGAAGAATTGCGACAGCTGCTTCTCCGTCAAAGAAAAAGAAATCCTGGAGATTTAACATGGCTGCGGAAAAAAAGGCCTCGGTGCTGCCGCAGCACGTGGGCATTATTATGGACGGCAACGGCCGCTGGGCCAAAAAACGCCTGCTGCCCCGCAGCGCCGGACACCGGGCCGGGGCGCAGAATTTCCGCACCATCACCCGCTATTGTTCGCGGGTGGGCATAAAATACCTGACCTTCTATGCCTTTTCCACCGAGAACTGGTCCCGCCCCGCCGAGGAGGTGGGGGGGCTGATGCACCTGTTCAAGGACTACCTGGAGGAAGCCCTGCGGGACTTCATGGACGAGAACATCCGGGTGCGGTTCATTGGGGACATGGGCGGGTTTTCCGAAGACCTGCAGGCCCTCATGCGCCGGGTGGAGAAGGAGTCCGCCGGGAAGACGGGCATGGTGCTGAACCTGGCCATGAACTACGGCGGCCGGGCGGAGCTCAGCCGGGCGGCGCGGCTCTTTGCGGAAGACGTGCAGGCCGGACGGCGGGCGCCGGGGGATATGGACGAAGAACTCCTGCCCCAGTACCTGTACACAGCCGGCCAGCCCGACCTGGACCTGCTCATCCGCCCCAGCGGCGAGCAGCGGCTTTCGAACTTCCTCTTGTGGCAGTGCGCCTATGCGGAGTTCGTGTTCTTCGACATTCTTTGGCCGGACTTCCGGCCGCAGGACCTGGATAAGGCCCTGGAAATCTATGCTTCAAGGCAGCGGCGCTTTGGCGGCGTGTAGCCCATAAGGAAAATGGGGGTGCGCATATGAAACAGCGCGTTCTTTCCGGAGCGATCCTGACGATCTTTTTGCTGGCGATCATTGTGTTTGACAAGTCCTTCCCGCTGGCGCTGAACATCGCGGTGGCGATCATAGCGGCGGAGGCCGTGTTCGAGCTGGGCAAGGCCCTGGGGATGGAGCAGAAATGGTATATCTTTTTGCCATCGCTGGCGGCAGCAGCCGTGGTGCCCTTCTGCGGGGGCCGGGAGCTGTTTTTGACGTATGCGCTTTATACGTTCATCCTTTGCTGCGCCATGCTGGCCTGCCATGAGGAGGTCAGCTTTAAGGATGTTTTCGTGCAGTACAGCATGGTGGTGCTGATCCCCTGCGCCCTGCACAGCCTGGTGCTCCTGCGGGAGCTGGGCGGCGACCACGGGATGTTCTGCGTGCTTATTGCGGTGTTCGCGGCGTGGGCGGCGGACGTGGGCGCTTTCTTTGCCGGGACCTTTTTCGGCAAGCACAAGCTGTGCCCCAAGATCAGCCCCAAAAAGACAGTAGAGGGGGCCATCGGCGGCCTGGTGCTGAACGTGCTGGCGGCGCTGCTGTGCGGCGTGGTTTTCAGCCGGGTCTACCATCTGGGGCAGGTGCAGGTCAACTACCTGACGTTGTTTTTGGCCGGGTTCTTCGGCACCTTCGTCTCCATTGTGGGCGACCTGAGCTTCTCCCTTATCAAGCGCAGCTGCCACATCAAAGACTTCGGCCAGGTGATCCCCGGCCATGGCGGCATCCTGGACCGC
Organism: uncultured Clostridia bacterium; assembly: GCA_947652665.1. Taxonomy (GTDB): domain Bacteria; phylum Bacillota; class Clostridia; order Oscillospirales; family Acutalibacteraceae; genus Acutalibacter. The sequence goes on along the minus strand of CANTDZ010000001.1, from coordinate 54,099 downwards.
TTCGACAGCGTGATCTTCACCGCACCCTTTGTCTATCTGCTGGTGAGCTTCCTGCCGATGACGGCATGATTTGAATCGGGAAAATTGGGCTTATCCCCTCGCACTGCGGGGGGATAGTTCTGCTAAAAACCGGCCTTCGGGCATACACTAAAAAGGAGGAGAGGGTTATGAAGCTATCCCTGCTGGGGGCCACGGGCTCCATCGGCACGCAGACGCTGGAGGTGGTGCGGGGCCTGAACGAAAACGGGGCGTTCCCCGTCTCGATCGAAGCCTTGGCCGCCCGGTCGAACGCGGGTCTTTTGGAACGCCAGGCCCGGGAATTTAAGCCCAAAGCCGTGGCGCTTTTTGAGGAAGCCGCTGCCAAGGATTTCAGGGAGCGCACCCGGGATTTGGACATCACCGTGCTTACAGGCATGGAGGGCCTCTGTGAAGCGGCGGCCTGGGGGACGGCGGATACGACGCTCAACTCCGTGGTAGGCATGGTGGGCCTGCAGCCGACCCTGGCCGCCATAAACGCCAAGAAAAAGCTGGCCCTGGCCAACAAGGAAACCCTGGTAGCCGGGGGCGCCCTGGTGATGGAAGCCGCTCGCCAGAACGGCTTAGACATCCTGCCGGTGGACAGCGAGCACTCGGCCATCTTCCAGTGCCTGCAGGGCAGCCCGGGGGGCCGGGCGGTCAAGCGCCTGATTCTGACGGCTTCCGGCGGGCCCTTTTTCGGGTGGGAAGCAGAGCAGCTAAAGTCGGTAATGCCAGAACAGGCACTGCGCCATCCCAACTGGGACATGGGCGCAAAAATCACCATCGACTGCGCCACCATGATGAACAAGGGCCTGGAGGTCATGGAAGCCGCGTGGCTGTTTGGGATGCCGGTGGAGCGCATCGGCGTGGTGGTGCACCGGGAGAGCATCGTGCATTCCATGGTAGAGTATGCGGACAACGCGGTCATCGCTCAGATGGGCACGCCGGATATGCGCCTGCCCATCCAGTACGCGCTGACGTACCCGGAGCGGCTGGAGAGTCCGTCGGGCACGCTGGATCTGGCGGCGCTGGGGAAGCTGACTTTCTTTGAGCCGGACCGGGAAAATTTCCGCTGTCTGGATGTGTGCATTGACGCCATGAAGCGGGGCGGCCTGGCCCCGGCGGCAGCCAACGGCGCTAACGAAGCGGCGGTGCAGTTGTTTTTAGAAAAGCGCATCGGGTTTATGGATATCCCCCGCCTGGTGGAGGGCGCGGCCCAGCGGCAGCCGGCTGTGGTACCTGCCAGCGTGGAGGAAGTCCTGCAGGCCGACCGCGCCGCCCGTGAATGGGTATGGGCCCAGGCGGGCAAAAATTAGATGTGGGGGGAGCTGGTATCTTGCAGATTTTGATGGTTGCGCTCTTAATTGTGATAGGAATCCTGCTGTTCGGGTTCGTGATCTTTTTCCACGAGCTGGGGCATTTTTTGCTTGCAAAGGCGGCCAAGATAAAAGTCAATGAATTTTCCATCGGCATGGGGCCGAAGCTCTGGGGGTTCGGCAAGGGCGAGACGGCCTACACCCTGCGGCTGCTGCCCATCGGCGGCTACTGCGCCATGGAGGGCGAGGACGAGGACAGCGACGACCCGTCGTCCTTTGGCAGCAAGCCGGTGTGGAGGCGCATCCTGGTGGTGATAGCCGGGGGCGTGTTCAACATTATTTTGGGCCTGGTGCTCATGGGGCTGACGCTGATCCCCCAGGAGGTCTTTGCCACCACGACCATCAGCAAATTCACCGAGGGCGCGGCCCTGGAGGCGGCGGGGGGCCAGGTGGGCGACACCATTGTGGCCATAGACGGCTACGCCGTTTACAGCGACCGGGATATGTCCTTTGCCATGGCCCTGGCCAACCCGGAGGCCGTGTCCGTCACTGTAGAGCGGGAAGGGAAGCGCCTGGAGCTGGGGCCGTTCCCCATGGCCTACCAGGAAGTGGACGGGCGCAAGGTAGTGTCGCCGGAGTTTTACGTGCTGCCGGAGCAGCGGTCTTTTTGGGGCATCGTCAAGCGGTCGTTTACGTATACGGTGTCCATGACCCGCATGGTGCTGGAGAGCCTGAAGGGCATCGTGACGGGGCGGTTCGGGCTCAACGAAATCGCGGGGCCGGTGGGGACCGTGCAGGCCATCTCCCAGGCGGCGGAGGCCGGGCTTTCGGAGAGCTTCTGGAAAGCCGCAGGGAACATCCTGCAAATGATCATCATGATCACGGTCAACCTGGGCGTGGTGAACCTGCTGCCCCTTCCCGCGCTGGACGGGGGGCGGCTGCTGTTCCTGATCTGGGAGGGCGTCACGCGGCGGCCGGTGCCGGCCAAATACGAAGGCTATGTCCATGCCGCCGGAATGATGCTGCTTTTAGGGCTGATGGTGGTCATTACGTTTAACGATATCGCGCGCATTTTCACGGGCTGAGAAAGGGGAACACAATGGGAAAACGTACTTCGAAACAGGTAAAGGTGGGGAATGTCCTGCTGGGGAGAGGCGCGCCGGTTCTGGTGCAGTCCATGCTCAGCAAGCCCTCCACGGACGTCCTGGGCAGCGTGGCCCAGGCCAAGGCCTTGGAGCGGGCCGGGTGCGAGATCATCCGGGCGGCGATACCGGATATGGAGAGCGTGCGGCTGATCCACGCGCTCAAGGAGGCGGTGTCGGTGCCCATCGTGGCCGACATCCATTTTGACTACCGCCTGGCGCTGGAATGTGCGGCGGCGGGGGTCGACAAAATCCGCATCAACCCGGGAAATATTGGGGACGACAACCGCGTCAAGGCCGTGGCCGACGCCTGCCGGGAAAGGGGGATTCCCATCCGTATCGGCGTCAATGACGGCTCGCTGGAGAAGCACATTTTGGCTAAGTACGGGCATCCCACCCCGGAGGCCCTGTGCGAAAGCGCGCTGTACCACGCGTCGCTGCTGGAGCGCTTTGGCTTTACGGATATTGTCGTGTCCATGAAGGCGTCGTCGGTGGATTCCACGATCCGCGCCTACCAGCTGGCGGCGGAAAAGTGCGATTACCCGCTGCATTTGGGCATCACCCATGCGGGTACGGCGCGCATGGGGCTGGTGAAGTCGGCCATTGGCATTGGCAGCCTTTTGCAGCAGGGCATTGGCGACACGCTGCGGGTTTCGCTTACGGCCGACCCGGTGGAGGAAGTCCGGGCGGGGCTGGACATTTTGAAAGCCCTGGATATGCGCGGGGGCGTGCGGTTCATTTCCTGCCCCACCTGCGGGCGCACCCGCATCGACCTGCTTTCCTTGGCAAACAAGGCCGAAGCGGCTTTGGCTGGCTGCAAGAAGGACATCACCGTGGCGGTGATGGGCTGTGCGGTCAACGGGCCGGGGGAGGCGAGAGAGGCGGACATCGGCATCGCAGGCGGCAAGGGGGAGGGCCTTATCTTCAAGAAGGGCCAGATTTTGCGCAAGGTGCCGGAGGACAGGCTGCTGGGCGAGCTTATGGACGAGGTGGAGAAGCTGTAAGAGGGGGAACCAATTTGACCACACTAGGCGATTTTTTCCAAAAGGAACTGGAAGGCAAGCCCCTACCGGAGGCGCTGCTTTCTGGGGAAATTGAAGGCCTGCACGTCAGCCGGGAGCCCCGGCAGGTGCAGGTGTCGGCGCGCTTTGGGCAATTTGTGGAGTACGCAGAACTGGCGAAGCTTACGGAGCTTTTGGCCGGTTTCGGCGCGGTGCGCGTATCGCCCCGGTTCCCACGGGAGTCCTTTTCCCCGGCGTGCCTGCCCTCGCTGGCGGCGGCGCTCAAGGAGCGGGACGCGACCCTCAACGGTACCTTCCACCAGGCCGAGGCCACGTGGGAGGGCGGCGTCCTGCGGGTCGAGCTGCGCCACGGCGGGCTGTCGCTGCTGGAGGCCCGGCACACCGACGAACGCTTGGCTGAGCTGGTGCAGGCGTGGTTTTCGGCCCCGTGCAAGGTGGAGTTTACCGGCCGGACAAGCACCAAGGCCGGGGACGGGTCGCTGCTGGAGCGCATCCATACCCAGGAGGAAAAGCAGCGCCGCCAGCAGGCCATCCAGGAGATGGAGGCCTACGAGGAAGCCCTAAAGGAACAGGCCAGCCGGCGCAAGATAAATGTGCGGGGGGAGGATACGCTGCTGCCCACCATTGTGCCGGAGACGGCGCGTCCGCTGATCGGTTCGGTGCCCAAGGGGCGCTTGACGCCGCTGAATGAGGCCGCCATCGATTTGGGGAGCATCATCGTCTGGGGCGAGATTTTCTCCGTGGAGTGCAAGGAGACACGGGACAAGTCGAAGAAAATCTATAGCATCGACATTACGGACTACACCAGCTCAATCAGCCTGAAAATCATCCAGGACGCCGACAAGTGCAAGGAGCTGGACAGCCTGAAAGTGGGCAAATCCCTGCTGGTGCGCGGCAGCCTGGAGTACGACAAATACGACCGGGAAAACGTGCTGCGCCCCCGGGCCATCGCCACGGTGGAGCAGGTGGAGGTGGTAGACGACGCTGTGGAAAAGCGCGTGGAGCTGCATCTGCACACGAATATGTCCGACATGGACGGCATGACCCCGGCAGGCGACCTGATCAAGCAGGCCCACAAGTGGGGCCAGCGTGCCGTCGCCATTACCGACCACGGCGTGGCCCAGGCCTTCCCCGAGGCTATGAACGCCGAAGCCGCCATCCGCAAGGAGGACCCGGATTTCAAAGTCCTCTACGGCACGGAAGCCTATTTTGTCAACGACCTGGTCCCCGCTGTCACCGGCGAGACCCAACAGAGCTTGGAGGGCGATTTCATCTGCTTTGACCTGGAGACCACCGGCCTCTCGCCCAAAAAGGACCGTATCACGGAAATCGGCGCGGTGCGCATACATAACGGCCAGGTCGCTGAGCACTTCGATACCTTCGTAAACCCCGGGATGCCCATCCCGGCCAAAATAACGGAGCTGACTGGCATCACCGACGAAATGGTCAAGGACGCCCCCAAAGAAGCCGAGGCCCTTGCCGCTTTCTACGAGTTCTGCGGGGAGGCCCCTATTTTAGTGGCCCACAATGCCGGGTTCGATACCGGCTTCCTCCGCGCCGCCGGAGAGCGCACCGGCATGCCCTTCTCCCATGTTTACATCGACTCCGTGCCCATCTGCCGGGCGCTTTTGACAGACATTAAAAACTGCAAACTGGACACGGTAGCGGCCTATCTCAAGCTCAAGCCCTTCAACCACCACCGGGCGGACGACGATGCCGCCACCCTGGGTGAGATTTTCATCCGGCTTCTGCAGCGCCTGCAGGAGGGCCGGGGGGCCAGGCTCGTGTCCGATATCAATGGCGCGCTGGCGGGCGGCGACCCCAAAAAGCTGCGGCCTTACCACATGATCATCCTGGTAAAAAACCAGACCGGCCTGAAAAACCTGTACCGCCTGATTTCCAAAGGCCACCTGGAGTATTTTTACCGCAGCCCCCGCACGCCCAAAAGCGAGCTGAACAAGTACCGGGAGGGCCTGCTCATCGGCAGTGCCTGCGAAGCGGGCGAGCTTTTCCAGGCCATGGTGCGGGGCGACTCCTTTGAAAACCTCTGCAAGATTGCGGAATACTATGACTACCTGGAAATACAGCCCTTGGGCAACAATATGTTTATGGTGCGCAACGGCGATACGGACATCGAGGGCTTAAAGGATTATAACCGTACCATCGTAAAGATTGGCGAGAAGCTGGGCAAGATGGTCGTGGCCACCTGCGATGTGCATTTCAAAGACCCCAAGGACGCCACGTTCCGCAAGATCCTCATGGCAGGCAAGGGCTTCTCGGACGCCGACCAGCAGGCCCCCCTGTATATGCGTACCACCCCGGAAATGCTGGAGGAGTTCAGCTACCTGGGCAAGGAGAAGGCCTTCGAGGTAGTCGTCACCAACCCCAACAAGATTGCCGATATGATCGACCACGTGCGCCCTGTGCCCATGGGCAATTTCCCGCCGTTTATCGAAGGCGCTCAGGAACAGCTCATCGACATTACCTGGCAGCGCGCCAAGGATCGTTACGGCGACCCGGTGCCGGAAATAGTCGAAAAGCGGCTGAACAAGGAGCTGGGCTCTATCGTCAAGCACGGCTTCTCGGTGCTGTATATGACCGCCCAAAAGCTGGTGGCCGACAGCGAGGAGCACGGCTATCTGGTAGGCTCCCGTGGTTCGGTGGGGTCGTCGTTTGTGGCCAGTATGTCGGGCATATCCGAGGTAAACCCCTTGGAGCCCCACTATGTCTGCCCCAACTGCAAGCACAGCGAGTTTATCACCGACGGCAGCGTGGACTCCGGCTTTGACCTGCCCCCCAAAGCCTGCCCCCACTGCGGCACGGATATGGACCGGGATGGCCACACCATCCCCTTTGAGACGTTCCTGGGCTTCGACGGCGACAAGGTGCCCGATATCGACCTGAACTTCTCCGGCGAGTACCAGTCCGGTGCCCACCGCTACACGGAGGTCTTGTTCGGCCGGGACAACGTGTTCAAGGCCGGAACCATCGCTACGGTGGCGGACAAGACGGCCTTTGGCTACGTGAAGAAGTACGCCGAGGAGCGCCAGATTACCTTCCACAAGGCCGAGGAGAAGCGGCTTTCCATCGGGTGTACGGGGGTCAAGCGTACCACGGGCCAGCATCCCGGCGGCATGATTGTGGTGCCCCGAGGCATGGAGGTCTACGATTTCTGCCCCGTGCAGCACCCGGCCAACGATCAGAAATCCGACAACATCACCACCCACTTCGACTTCCACTCCATCCACGACAACGTCTGCAAGCTGGACGAGCTGGGACACGACGTCCCCACCATTTACCGCTACCTGGAGGACTATACGGGCATCCCCGTCATGAAGGTCTCCATGAGCGACCCCGACGTGATGAGCCTGTTCCACTCGCCCGCAGCCCTGGGGGTCACCCCGGAGGACTTGGGCGGCATCAAGACGGGCACCCTGTCCCTGCCCGAGCTGGGCACGCCTTTTGTGCGCGGTATGCTGGAGGAGTGCAAGCCCACCCGCTTCTCGGACTTTTTGCAGATATCCGGCCTTTCCCACGGCACGGACGTGTGGCTGGGCAACGCCCAGGAGCTGATACGGGCCGGCACCTGCTCCATTTCCGAGGTTATCGGTACTCGCGACCAGATCATGGTCTACCTGCTGAACAAGGGCCTGGACCCGAAGATGGCGTTTAAAATCATGGAGATTGTGCGAAAGGGCAAGGCCACAAAGCTCTTGACCGAGGAGCACATCGCCGCCATGAAGGAGCACGACGTGCCTCAATGGTACATTGATTCCTGCTTTAAGATCAAGTATATGTTCCCCAAGGCCCATGCGGCGGCGTATATGATCGCGGCCCTGCGCCTGGGTTGGTACAAGGTGCACACGCCCACCGAGTTCTACGCCGCGTACTTTACCGTGCGCAGCGACGACTTTGACGGGGCCACTGCCGCCCTGGGCAAAGATGCCGTGTCCAGGAAGATGCGCGAGCTGGACGTGAAGATCAAAAACCGGGAGGCCAGCGCCAAGGAGGAAGGCGAGTTCGGCACCCTGCAGATTATCAACGAAATGCTGGCCCGGGACATCAAGCTGCGGCCGGTGGATATTTACAAGTCGGACGCCACGAAGTTTTTGGTGGAGGAAGGCGAAATACGCCTGCCCTTCTCCAGCCTGAGCGGTGTCGGCGGCGCGGCGGCGGTAGGGCTCATGGAGGCCCGGCAAAGCGGCGGCGAATTCATTTCCATCGACGACCTGCAGGCCCGGTCGAAGGTTTCCAGCGCGGTCATTGAGGCTTTGCGCGGGGTAGGGGCCCTGAAAGGCCTGCCGGAGAGCAGCCAGACCACCTTGTTCTAAAAAAGCGGCTTGACAAAAGTTTGTCTATGCTTTATTATAGTAGCACGATAAAGTACAGAGAGGAAAGAAGAAGATGCGCACATATAGCCGAATCACCCCGGAAGGGGCCCGGGACATCCTGTTTGAGGAATGCCGGGGCCACCGGGAGGTACAGCGCCGCCTGACCTGGGCCTTTTCGTCCCGGGGATACCGGGAGGTCATGACGCCGGGGCTGGAATACTACGACGTGTTCAGCCTGCCCGGGGCCGCCCTGCCCCAGCGGGAAATGTACAAGACTACCGACAACCGGGGGCGTTTAGTGGTCTTCCGGCCGGACTCTACACTGCCTATCGCCCGGATGGCGGCGTCCCGCCTGCAAGGGCAGCGAAAGCCCCTGCGGCTCTATTACAACCAGACCGTCTACCGCAACCGCCCCGACCTTTCCGGCCGCAACGACGAGTGCGCCCAGATGGGCGTGGAGCTCATGGGCGTGGGGGGCCTGGGGGCCGACCTGGAAGTGATCTCCCTGGCCGCCCAGGCGCTGGAGGCCTGCGTGCCGGGGTTCCGCATTGAGCTGGGTCACGCGGGGCTTTTCCGGGTGCTGGCGGACAAGCTCCCGGTTTCCGCCGACCAGAAGGAGGAACTGCGCGCCACCATCGAGGCCAAAAACTACGCCGCCCTGGAAGGGCTCCTGGAGCCCCTGGGCCAGGACCCGGCCGCCGAAGCCATCCGCCAGCTGCCGCGCCTTTTTGGCGGGGAGGAGGCCCTGGAGGAAGCCGAGCGCTTCTGCACGGGCGAAGCGGGGGAGATGCTGGGCTACCTGCGCACAGTGTACGGGGCCCTGCAAAAGCTGGGGCTGGGTGAGCGGCTGATGGTCGACCTGGGCCTGGTCCAGCGCAACGATTATTATACGGGGGTGGTGTTCAGCGCCTACGCCCCCGACCATGGTGCCGCCGTGCTCCTGGGGGGCCGGTACGACGCCCTCTGCGAGAAGTTTGGCGACCCCATGCCGGCCGTGGGCTTTGCCATCGATGTGGATGCCTGCGCCCTTCTGTTGGGCGGCAGTATGGATAAGGAACCCGTCCCGGCGGTGCTGGTGCATGGGGAGCCCGGCTTTGAAACGGAAGCGGAAAGCGCCATTTCCCTGCTGACCCGCCAAGGACGGCTGTGCGAGCTGTCCCTGTGCGAAACTCGCCAGCAGGCCGAGCGCTATGCAAAAGAAACCGGCATCCCCCGGCTGATTGTGGTGGGGGAGACCGCTGTGGAGATCGACTTGAGCCGAAAGGGGTGCGTGTGTTGAAGCCGTTGCGAATCGCCCTGACCAAGGGCCGTTTAGAAAAGAAGACCGCCGCCCTTTTTGAGAAAGCCGGGTACGACTGCCAAAGCCTCCAGGACAAGGGCCGCCGGCTGATTCTGCCCATTGGCGGCGGGGAAATCGAAGCCGTGCTGGCCAAGGCCGCCGACGTGATCACCTACGTAGAGCACGGCGTGTGCGACCTGGGCGTGGTGGGCAAGGACACCATCATGGAGCAGGGGCACCAGTTTTTTGAGATTTTGGATTTGGGCTTTGGCCGCTGCGGGTTTGCGCTGGCGGCTCCCCAGGGCGCGGATTTTTATGCCGGGTACCGGGTGAAGACCATTGCCACCAAATACCCCAGCGTGGCCCGCCGCTTTTTTGAAAGCAAGCACATGGACGTGCGCATCATAAAGATTGAGGGCTCGGTGGAACTGGCCCCGCTTCTGGGGCTCTCCGACGGCATCGTGGACATTGTGGAGACCGGGGCCACCCTGAAGGAAAACGGCCTTGCGGTAGTGGAGCCCATTGCGCAGGTGTCCGCAAGGCTCATCGTGAACCCGGCCAGCATGAAGCTGCGCAAGGGGGAAATCGAGGGCCTGGCGGCGAAGCTGGAGAAAGAATTGGATAAATAAAGGAAGGGATGTTTTTTATGATACGCACTGTCAAAGGCGACCGTCAGGCGCGCCTGTCATTTATAGAGGAGCTGAAAGCCCGGGTGGGCCAGGCCGACCGCAGCATTGAGGACGCTGTGGCCCAAATCATCCAGGGGGTGAAGGAGGGCGGCGATGAGGCCGTCCAAAGCTATTCCCGCCAGTTTGACGGCTGGGCCCCGGAAAAGCTGGAGCTCACCCGCCCCGAGATGGAGGAGATCGCCAAAGAGTGCGACCCTAAATTCCTCTCGGCCCTGGAGCGCGCGGCGGAGAACATCCGGGCTTTCCATGCCCGGCAGAAGCAGCAAAGCCGCATCGACCCCATGGGCGGCATTATCACTGGACAGCGGGTTCGAGGGCTGCACCGTGCCGGGGTGTACGTGCCGGGGGGCACGGCGGGATACCCGTCTTCGGTGCTGATGAACGTCATACCCGCCCAGGTGGCCGAGGTGGGCGAGATCGTCATGGCGACCCCTCCCGGCCGCACGGGCCGTCCCGACCCCAATATCATTGCCGCCGCCCTGGCCGCTGGCGTCGACCGGGTGTTTCTGATGGGCGGTGCCCAGGCCGTAGCTGCGCTGGCTTACGGCACGGAGACGGTGCCCAAGGTGGACAAGATCGTGGGCCCGGGCAACATTTTTGTGGCCACTGCTAAAAAGCAGCTTTACGGTGTGGTGGACATCGACATGATTGCAGGCCCCAGCGAAATCCTGATTATCGCCGATTCCTCTGCCAACCCTGAGTATCTCGCCGCCGACCTGATGAGCCAGGCCGAGCATGACGCCATGGCGTCGGCCATTCTCATCACCCCGGACGAGGCTTTGGCCCAGAAGGCGGTAGAGGCCCTTTACCGTCAGCTGGAAACGCTGTCCCGGAAAGATATCATCGAAAAATCCCTGGACACCTACGGCGCGGTCATCCTCACCGAGAACATGGACGAGGCCGTGGAGTTCGCAAACCTTCTGGCCCCGGAGCACTTGGAGGTCTGCTGCGATAACCCCTTCGAGTATTTGGGGCGGCTGGATAACGCGGGTTCGCTGTTCTTGGGGCACTATTCCCCCGAACCCTTGGGCGACTACTTCGCAGGCCCCAACCACGTACTGCCTACCGGCGGCACGGCGCGGTTCTTCTCGCCGCTTTCCGTGGATGACTTCGTGAAGAAGTCCGGCTTTGTCTACTACCCCAAGGACGCCCTCTTAAAGGCTGCGGACGACATCATCCTCCTGGCCGAGACCGAGGAGCTGACCGCCCACGCCAATTCCGTCCGGGTGCGCAAAGACGGCTGATGATGGAAACGGTCGAGGATGTTTACAAGGCCCTGGAGGGACGGGGCCATACGCTGGAATGGCTCACCAAGCACAAGGAGGCGGCGGTGCTCACGTTTCAGGTGAAGCGGAAAAAGTACAAGATATACTTTGATGAAAGCTACGTGGAAATTTCCCAAGAGCGCCGCCTGTTCCGGGAAACCTACTGGTACAGCCTGGGCCAGCGCCGCTATGAAAATCCTGAGGACACCGTGGCCGACGTGTACGACACGGTCATGTGGTGCCTGCAGGAGTACGGCGGGGAAAAGAAGGAGGAATCGGAGAATGTATGAACTGAATCAAAAGGCGGGTGCGTTAAAGCCTTATGACCCCATCGCCGGGCAGTACGAGGTGCGGCTGGATGCCAACGAATCCTTCCTGCCCCTGCCGGAGGAGGTTGTGCTGGACGCCCAGACGGCTCTGGCAGAACTGCCCTTCAACCGCTACCCCGACCCCACAGCCGGGGAAGCTTGCGCGGCCTTTGCCGCCCATTACGGGGTGCCGGTGGAGCAGGTCGTGGCGGGGAACGGCTCGGACGAGCTGATCACGGTGATTTTCAGCACGTTTTTGGAGAAGGGCGACGCCTTCGCCACGATAGAGCCGGATTTTTCCATGTACGCCTTTAACGGCTTTTTGCAGGAAGCCCGGCACGTGGCCATCCCGAAAAACGAAGATTACACACTGGATATCGATAAAACCATCCAGGTCTGCCGGGAAGAAAACGTAAAACTGCTGATTTTCAGCAACCCCTGCAATCCCACCTCGCTGGTGTGCCCCCGGGAGGAGGTGGCCCGGCTCATCCGCTCAGTAGACGCGCTGGTCATTTTGGACGAGGCGTATATGGATTTTTCCGACCAAAGCCTGCTCGTCCAGGCCGAGGAGTTTGACAACCTCATCCTTCTGCGCACGTGCTCCAAGGCCTTCGGCATGGCGGCCATCCGCCTGGGGTTTGCGGTGGCGCGGCCGGAATTGGCGGAGGTGCTGCGCGCGGCGAAATCGCCCTACAATGTGAACGCGCTTTCCCAGAAGATCGGGGCCCTGGCCCTGGGGCAGGAGCTGGCCATAAAAGCGGCGCTAAAGGACATCCTGGCGTCCCGGGACGAGCTGTATGCCGGCCTGGAAAAGCTGGGCCAAGCCTATCCGGGCCGCTTTACGCTGCTGCCGTCGGCCACGAATTTCTGCACGATGCTGATGCCCGACAAGCAGGAATTTTTTGAGTACCTCAAATCCAAAAGCATCGTTATCCGGCTGACAGGCGGGGTGGTGCGCATCACCTGCGGCACCTGGGAGGAAAACGCCCGGTTCCTGTCCGCCGCCGAAGATTACCTAAAGGGGGCAGACGCATGAGCCGCACCGCGACCATCCATCGCAAAACCAAGGAGACCGACATCACCCTGGCCCTGGATTTAGACGGCGGCGAAACCCGCATCTCTACAGGCGTCGGCTTCTTTGACCACATGCTCACCGCCTTCTCCGTGCACAGCGGCTTTGGCCTTACGGTAGACGCTCAGGGCGATCTGGAGGTGGACTGCCACCACACCGTGGAGGATGTGGGCATCGTGCTGGGCCAGGCCTTTGGGGAGGCCCTGGGGGACAAGGGGGGCATTGCCCGGTACGGCCACGCGTACATCCCCATGGACGAGGCCCTGGGTTTTTGCGCGGCAGACATCAGCGGACGGCCCTTTTTGGTGTTTCAGGCCCAGTTCCCCCAGGCCGTTATCGGCACCTTTGACGCCTGCATGACGGAAGAGTTCTTCCGGGCCTTTGCCATGAACAGCGGCGTGACCCTGCACCTGTCCGCGCCCTATGGGAGCAATTCCCACCACATCGCCGAGGCCCTGTTCAAGGCCTGGGCCCACGCCTTGGGCGATGCCTGCAAAAAGACAGAGGGGGGCGTGCTCTCCTCGAAAGGAGTGCTGTGATATGATTATTCTGCCTGCCATAGACCTGCACGAGGGCCAGTGCGTCCGCCTGTTCCAGGGGGACTACGCCACGGCCCATGTGGTCGCCGACAGCGCCTTGGAGACCGCCAAAAGCTTCCAGGAGCAGGGGGCCCGCTGGATGCACATGGTGGATTTGGACGGTGCCAAGTCGGGGTGCCCCCAGAACGCGGGGCTTATCTTGGACGTGGCCCAGAATGTGGATATGCACATCGAAGTGGGCGGCGGCATCCGCGATATGGCCGCCGTGGAAAGCTACCTGGAGCACGGCATCAGCCGGGTGATTTTGGGCTCGGCGGCCCTGCGGGACCCGGCCTTTGTAAAGGAAGCCGTCAAGCACTACGGCAAGAAAATCGCCGTGGGCATTGACGCCCTGGGAGGCAAAGCCGCCGCTGAGGGCTGGACGGAAAAGAGCCAGACCGACTATATCGAGCTGGCCCGTCAGATGGAGGCCATCGGCGTGGAGTTCATCATCTGCACCGACATCCAGCAGGACGGCATGATGAGCGGCCCCAACCTGGAGATGCTGGACAAGCTCAACCGGGCGGTAAGCTGCAATATTATCGCAAGCGGCGGGGTCAGCAGCCTTTTGGACATTGTGAACCTGTACGACCTGGGGCTTTACGGGGCCATTGCGGGGAAGTCTATCTATACCGGGGCCCTGGATTTGCGCCGGGCCATCACCGCCTGCCAGCGGGTGTCCGGCAAGGCTCCCAAGACCCGCCAGGCCGTGGAGGACGAGCTGGAGCGCTATTTCCAGAAGTCCGAGCTCATCCCCGCCATCATCCAGGAGGAAAGCACCGGGGAGGTGCTGATGCTGGCCTACATGAACCGGGAGTCCCTGATGAAGACCCTGGAGACCGGCACTACCTGGTTCTACAGCCGCAGCCGCCAGGCCCTTTGGAACAAGGGGGAGACCTCCGGCCACACCCAGCAGGTCTGCTCCATCGATTCCGACTGCGACGACGACACCTTGCTCATAAAAGTCAAGCAGAAAGGCCCGGCCTGCCACACCGGGAGCCACAGCTGCTTTTTCAAAAAACTATGGCCGAAAAAAGGAGATACACCATGAACCCATTGCAAGAGCTATACGCCACCGTCCTGGCCCGCAAGGACGCCCATATCGAGGGCTCGTACACCTGCTACCTGTTTGAGAAGGGCCTGGATAAGATATTGAAAAAGTGCGGCGAGGAATGCGCGGAAGTCATCATTGCCGCCAAAAACGGGGAGAACGCCGAGACCGTCCTGGAAATCAGCGACCTTCTCTACCACCTGACCGTGCTCATGGCCCAGCAGGGCATCACGCTGGAGGAAGTGGAAGCGGAGCTTCAAAAGCGCAGCGCCAAGCAGGGAAACCTGAAAACCTTCCACCAGGTGGACAAGAACACATGAGGTGGGATTTTTGGGAGCGCGCCCGGCTTTTCCTGCGGCCGGGGGTGAAGGTGCTGTTTTGGGGCGCGCAGCCCGACCCGCGCTTTCCCCTAACCCCGGCGGACGGGCCCTTTGATGTGATCCTCTGCTACCACGCGCCCTATGACCTGGAGGGAGTGCGCCGCCTGCTGAAGCCCGGTGGCTTCTTCGTCACCGAGCAGCTGGGGGGTACGCCCCCCGATTACAATCTGGAAAACCAAGCCCCCCTGATAAAGAAGGCGGGGTTCCGACTGGTGCATGCCGACCAAACCTACGAAGACGGCCTGCACCGGTTCACCATCACGGCGGGAAGGAGGAAAGGCCCATGCTGACAGGAGCCCAGGCCATGGTGCGCTGCCTGGAGGAAGAAGGGGTGGAGATTTTGTTCGGCTACCCCGGCGCGGCCATCTGCCCTTTTTATGACGCTTTGTTTGAATCGCCCCTGCGCCACGTGCTGGTGCGCACCGAACAGGATGCCGCCCACATGGCCAGCGGCTATGCCCGGGCCAGCGGCAGGCCGGGGGTCTGCGTGGTGACCTCGGGGCCGGGGGCCACCAACCTCATTACAGGCATCGCCACGGCCTACATGGATTCCATCCCCATAGTCGCCATTACCGGCCAGGTGAACCTGGAGCTTTTGGGCCGCGACGTCTTCCAGGAGGCCGACGTGACCGGGGCCTGCGAATCCTTTACCAAGCACAGCTACCTGGTAAAGTCGGCCAAAGATCTGCCCCGGGTGTTCAAGGAGGCGTTCCATATTGCCGCTACGGGCCGGCCGGGGCCGGTGCTCATCGACGTGCCTCAGGACGTGCAGGAGGAAGCACTGGAAGCCTTTTCGTACCCGGAAAAGGCCGACATCCCCGGCTACAAGCCCAAAACGGCCGGGCACCCCATGCAGATAAAAAAAGCCGCCCAGGCCATTGCCGAGGCCAAGCGCCCGGTCATCTGCTGCGGGGGCGGGGTCGTGCTGGCCGGGGCCCGGGAGGAAATGAGCGCTTTTGCCCAAAAGACGGGCATCCCTATTGTGTCGACGATGATGGGCATCGGCGTGATGCCTATGGACAGCCCGGTTTATCTGGGCATGATCGGGAAATTTGGCCGCTCCTACGCCAACCGCGCCATGATGGAAGCCGACCTCATCTTCCTGTGCGGAGCCCGGGTAGGCGACCGCGCCATTGCCATGCCCCGGCAAATCGCCGAGCAGGCCAAGATCGTGCACATCGACATCGACCCGGCGGAGATCGGGAAGAATATGCGGGTGGACATCCCCATCGTGGGGGACATCAAGCAGGTGCTGGCGGCGCTGGCCGGGCAGTCGGCTCCTGCGGACTGCAAGCCCTGGGTGGAGCGGGTGCTGCGCTATAAGCGCGAAAGCGTTCCCCGGGGCACCGATCGGGAAGACTTTGTGGAACCCCGCTCCTTTATTCGCGACCTGTCGGCCCTCATGGACGAGGACGCCATCCTTACCGCCGACCCCGGCCAAAGCCAGATCTGGGCGGCTATCAACTTCACCCAGAAGGAGGGGCGCTTCCTGACCAGCGGGGGCCTAGGCACCATGGGCTACGCTTTGCCCGCCGCGCTGGGGGCCAAGCTGGCAAAGCCCCGGCGGCAGGTGGTGTCCGTGTGCGGGGACGGCGCTTTCCAGATGAGCCTGTGCGAGCTGGCCACCGTGTGCGCTTGCAACGTGCCCCTAAAGATGATCGTCATGGATAACCGCCGCTTAGGCATGGTGCGCGAACAGCAGAACCTCCACTACGGCGGCCGCCACGTAGCCACCCATTTGGGCGGCAACCCGGATTTCGTCAAGCTGTGCGGGGCCTACGGCATCCCGGCTGGTTTGGCAAAAAACAACTCCCAGGCCTTGGAATTGGCCCGGGAGATGCTGGCAAGCCCTCGCCCCTACGTGCTGGTATGCCGGGTGGACCCGGATACGCCCAGCGTATGACCGGTCACCCTTCGTCTCCTTCCTCCGCCTCTGGGGGAGGGAGTTTTTTGCGCTTGCGCACCGCTTCGGTCAGCAGGAACTCGATCTGCCCGTTGATGGAGCGGAAGTCGTCCTCCGCCCAGGCGGCCAGTTCCTTCCACAGGCTGGGAGAGATGCGCAGCAGGATTTGTTTTTTGTCTTTTTCTGCCATACATTCACACAGATTTCCAATTTAGTATAGGGAGCCGCTGTTGACGATGGGCTGGGCGTCCTTGCTGCCGCAGAGAACCACCAGGAGGTTGGAGACCATCTGGGCCTTGCGCTCCTCGTCCAGCTCCACCACGTCGTCTGCTTTCAGCTGTTCCAGGGCCATCTCGACCATGCCTACAGCGCCCTCCACGATCTTCTTCCGGGCTGCCACCACGGCCTCGGCCTGCTGCCGCTGGAGCATCGCCGCCGCGATTTCCGGCGCGTAGGACAGCTGCCGGATGCGCACTTCCAGGATTTCCAGCCCGGCTTCCTCTACCCGCCCCTGCAGGTCTTGGCGCAGCATATCCGCGATTTCCTGGCTGCTGCCCCGCAAGGTTTTCTCGGTCACGTCGTCCTCTTCCATCAAGTCGTAGGGGTACTGGCGGGCAATGCTGCGGGTCGCCGTGTCGCACTGGATGCCCAGGAAGGTCCGGTAGTTCTGAACGTTAAAGACGGCCTTGGTGGTGTCGACTACCCGCCAGAGCACCACGGTGTCAATAATGATGGGGTTGCCCCGCTCGTCGTTGACGGTCTGCTTTTCGTTGTTGAGGGTCATGGTTTTCAGACTGATCTTGCCGCCGCCCGTCCCCGCAATGGTAACGCTGCCGCTGGAGCTGGTCGTTACGGAACGGCCGCTGCCGGGGTTAATGCAGGCGCAGAAGGGGTTCACCCAGTAAAAGCCGTCCTTCTTGATGGTGCCGTAATATTTGCCGAACAGCGTCAGCACCACCGCTTCGTTGGGCCCCAGCACCTTAAATCCCGCGCACAGCAGGAGTGCCGCGCACACCAGTACGATGCCCGCCACCAGCAGCACCGCGCCCAGGGCTATGGAGCCGCGCTCAAGGAAAATGCCCCCGAACACGATGCCCAGCACCGACACGGCGAACAGCAGCAGGACCAGTGCCAGCATACTAAAGCCGCCCTTGGCTTTTGCAGGGCGTTCTTCATACTGGTTGACGGTTTTTTTGTTTTCATCCATAAACTCGTTCCCCTTTCAGATTTCGTTGTGATATCATTATAATATCCAATCTGGAATTTGTCAAGGGGGATGCATAAAAGAATGCGCGGCTTCATATGGTTTAAGGACAAATTCAAAAGTGAAGGAGAAACCAAAATGAAGAAGCTTGCTTTAGCCCTAGCCGCCCTGCTGATGGCCGCCTCTCTGGCCGCCTGTTCCGGCGATGCCGCCACGGCCAGCGGCGCGGAGTCCGCGCCTGCCAGTTCTGCCGCCGCAGCGTGAGCGGGGGCCAACCCCTCATAAGGAAGCCAGGGCTCATAAGGGCCCTGGCTTCTTGCTGCTTATTGGGCGCGGTCCTTTTTTATCAGGATGCGCAGCGCTTCCACAGCGGCCTCGATGGCGTCCTCCGTGTCGTGGGCGATGGGGTTGTCCAGCCCTGCGGCTTCTCGCTCCTGGTTGCCGACCACCAGGAAGGCCGACCCGGCCCGTACCTTCCGATAGCTGGCCACCACGAACACCGCCGCCGATTCCATCTCCGAGGCCTTGACCCCCAGGCGCTTCCAGGCCTCCCATTTATTTTGCAGCTCGTAAGAGACGGGCATAAGCTGGGGGTCATGCTGGCCGTAAAACGAGTCCTTGCACTGCACGATGCCCGTGTGGAACGTCTTGCCCAAATTTTCAGCCGCCTGCACCAGGGCATTGGCGATATCCAAATCGGCCACGGCGGGGAACTCCAGGGGCGCGTACTCCCGGCTGGCCCCCTCCATGCGGACGGCCCCCGTGGCAATGACCAGGTCGCCGCCCTTGACGTCCAAATCGATGCCGCCGCAGGTGCCCACGCGCACGAAGGTGTCCGCGCCCACGTTCACGAGCTCCTCCACCGCAATGGCCGCCGACGGGCCCCCGATGCCGGTGGACGTGACGCTGACCTTCTCGCCGTCCAAAAAGCCGGTGTAGGTGACGTACTCGCGGCTGTCCGCCATGAGCTTGGGGCTCTCAAAGTGCTGGGCGATTTTCTCGCAGCGCTTGGGATCGCCGGGCAGGATGACGTAGCGCCCCGCGTCGCCAGGACGCAGCTGGATGTGGTATTGCAGTCCGATTTCTCCGGAATAATTTTGCATGGGTACTCCTCCTTGTGGGTTTGCTTGTATCATAACATCCCTCCCGCCCGGTTGCAAGGGGTACAGAAAAATAATATGCGCCGGGGGCTATCGCTGGGGGCTTTTTTTGCCGACATACTATATAAGGAGATTTTGGGAGGCATTGCTATGAGCGATATAAAGGTCAGCGCGGAGCGGGACGGCCAGACCATCCATGAGATGATAAAGGAATCCCGGGAAAAAATCCAGCAGCATAAGCAGGAGCTGGAGAAGGTGAAGACAAAGCCCCGGTACGGCGACAAGCCCCTGGAGGCTTACGCGCGCCTGGCCCGGGCCAAGAACAAAACCCAGGTGGGCCTGGCGGCAGGCTTTGCCCGCAGGCAGATCGCCCAGCTGAGGGCGGCTTTGCGCCGGGACTCGGAAAACTCCGAGGAGATCAAGGCGGCCCTGCGGCAGCTGGAAAAAGCGGTGAGCCGGGCCGGGAAGAAAAAGCAGGACATCCAGAAAGAGGAGATTACCGAAAGCCGCAAAAAGCGCCTGGAGGAGGAAAAGGAGCGCGAGCGCGCCCAGCGCCTCAATGCCGAGCTGCGCCGGGCCAAGATGATGCGTGCCTTCCGGGAGCGCGGCTATATGCACGAGGCCGTCATTGACGGGCAGCAGCAGAAGATGCTTTCGGCCACCCGCAACGAGCTTCGGGAGCAGGCCCAGGCGCTTTCCAGCACGGTAGCGGCCAGCGCGGAATATGCGGCCCAGCAGTACGCGGCGGCAGGGGCTACGGCCGAAGCGGCTGGGGGGGAGGCTGCCGCCCCGGCAGTCGATGTACAAGCGTAAAGAATGCCCGTTCCGGGAGCAGGCGGAGGCGTGCCTGCCAGCCCGGGACGGGCCTTGTTTTTTATTGCAGCACCAGCACCAGGGCGGTCACGTCGTCCTCATGGCCGTCGGCGCGGCGCTTTTTGGCTTCCTCGGTGATGCGCTGGGCCAGGAGGTTGGGGTTTTCCTCCTCGTCCCAGTTGAGCACCACGTCCATCAGCCATTCGTGGCCCGTGGCGACTACGCCGTCGGAGACCATGACCACCAAATCCCCCGCAGCCAAGTCCCGGGAGCAGGCAGCGAACTCCACCCCCGGCATGATGCCCACCGGGACGCTGGAAGCCTCAATGGCCTCGGCCCGGCGGCCCCGTCGCAGGATGGTGCAGGCGGCTCCGGCCTTTCGGAGCTCGGTTTTGCCGGTGAACAGGTCGATGCACGCGATGTCCATAGTGGCCAAGGTCTCGTCGCCGCTTTTGGCCATGAGGGCTGCGTTGACGGTCTGCAGCATACTGTCAAAGCCGATGCCGGCCTTTAAGAGGCTTTCAGCCATGGCAGAAGTCATGGCGCCGTCTACAGCGGCCTGGCCTCCGGTGCCCATGCCGTCGCTGAGGACCGCGATAAGCCGCCCGCAGCCATCGTAAAAGACATTGGTGCTGTCCCCGCAGAAGGCCCCGCCCCCCGCGCAGGTTTGGGAGAATCCACGCCCCACCTGCAGGAGCGGACGCTGGCTCATTTGAATACGGCAGCGTTCCCCGGCGGTGCTGACGCAGGGGGGCGCGAAGACCCGCCCGCAGGCTGCGGAAATCTCCCGGGTAAAGGCCCCGCGGTTCAGGCGCTTCTGGCGCTCCCGCTGGATCTCGGCCTCGATGGTCATGCGGCCGAACTTGTCCACCCGGCAGCAGACCTCCAGGGGGGCCACGCCGTTGTCCCGCATGATGGAGGCCACCCGCTGGGCGGCTTCCTCGTCAAAGTGCTGGTAGAGGGAGAACTCCCCGGCCATCTCCTCCAAAAGCCCGGCGGTGGTGCGGAAGTGGCCTTCTACCGCCTCGCGCACCTGGGCAGCCCGAAGCTGGGCGGCTTCCCGCAGAAGATACCGGGCGTAGTTTTTATTGAGCTCGTCCCGCATTTCCCCGGCGCGGCCGCAACGGTCGGCAAAGTCCTTGGTGAAGTCGGCGGTTTCGATGCGTTCCTTCTCTTTGAGGGGTCGGCCCAGCTGGGCGAAGTTTTCCAAGGTCTGGTCCTTGTGCTTGCGCCAGCACACAGCCGAAAGCCCACACCCGGCGCAGACCGTCCCCACGGCCCGGTCGTAAACCCCTTGGATGCTGGGGGAGCACACGGCGTTGAGCTTCTTGCTGATTTCCTCCACCGAAGCCGACACCCCGTAGAGGGCCTGGGAGGCGTGGCGCAGGCGCATGACGATGTTCGAGCGCAGGGCCCCGCCGCTGAGGGAATCCTGGCGCAGGCCAAAAAGCTCGCCCAGGCGGCGGCTCTTGGGGATGCACATATACAGTACTGTGGCCACCGCCGTTTCGATGGCCCCGGCCAGCAGGGGGGAGTTGCCGAACCCCACCTGCAAAGACGCCACGCCGTTTGCCAGTATGAACGCCGCTGCCGCCGCCGTCTTGCCCATGGGCGCGAAGACCCCGGCCATAAGCCCCCCCAGCCCGTAGGCCCCGGAGAGGTACGTAAGCCCGGCGGTAGAGAGCCCCTGCAGAGCCCCCGCCGTCACCCCGGACACGGCCCCGCCGCTGACCCCGCCCGAGCGTGCGCAGGTGAGCACCAGCAGGATCATGAAGATGCGGCCCAGGGACACGCCCATGAGGGTCACCCCGGAGAAGGAGAGGGCGATGACGCCAGCGCCTACGGTCAGGGCGGCGATGTCGCCGGGCTCCAGGGGGCCGTTCAGGAGGGTGCCGCTGCGGGAGGAGCCGTCACCGGCCAGCCCCATAAACAGGTTTGCGCACCGGGTGAGGAAGTAGGCGCAGCCGCAGCCCAAGAAGGACTCCGCCACGTAGAGCGCCGCCGAATAGGTGACCGAGCCGTGGAGGAACACCATGGTCATGCCCGTAAGCAGCAGGGGCAGGAACGTCACCGCCGGGGCAAAGAGGGGGTGGGTGTTCACGGTTTTGAGCTCGGACAGCGACCAGCGGATGGCCGCCACGGCGATGAGGGCCGCGCAGTAGCGCACGGGCACGTAGGCCGCCGAGGGGATCAGGTACCCGAAAAGCGCCCCCAGCGCCCCAGCCCACAGGCCTTCCCGGGGCACGGACGCCGCTACGGCCACCCCGAAGGGCGCGTATTTGCCGAAGACGATCCCCCGGCTGCACAGCAGCCCCATGAGGAACCCGGCTCCCTGCACCACGGCCTTGTGGGCGTAGGCCGAGTGCCAGAGTTCTTCCGCACGCTGCCATAATTGCTGAATTTTTGAACCTTCCAATGGTTGACACCTCCTATGCGAGTTACGAGCAAATTATACCCGCAACCGGAAAAAAGTTTTGTCACTTTGGGGAGGCGTGTTTTTGTCAGTTTGTTGGGCAAGATTCCTGATTTTGCCTTATGGGCGCGGGAGGGGGCCAGACGGGGCGAAAAAAGTTATGTAAATTGTATTATGGAAATAAGTGGGCTTTCGTAATTCTATTTGACATTTTTGAAGGGATAGGATATAATATTTGGGTAATCAAGGAAAAACCGTTGACCGGGAGGAGTAGCTGCCCCCGACCCTACAAAGAGAGCCGCCCATGGTGGGAAAGCGGCAGGGTCCGGCTGCGAATGGCCCCGGGAGGGCCGGCAGGAAATGGCCGGACGCGCCCCGCGTTATCGGGCAGAGCTGGGCAGGCGCTGGCCTGCCAATTTGGGTGGTACCGCAGGCATAGCTTGTCCCATTGTGTGGGGCAGGCTTTTTATTTTTTTATGAAGGAGCTTTATTATGGATTACAATTTCTCTGACCGCGTAAAAAGCCTAAAACCCTCCGCCATCCGCGAGATTTTGAAGAACTCCTCCGCGCCGGGGCTCATCCCCCTGTCCGCAGGGAACCCCGCCCCCGATGCCTTCCCCTACGAGGCCATCCGGGAGGTATCCCAGAAGCTTTTGGAGGACACGCCCATCGAGGCCCTGCAGTATGGCGTCACCGAAGGCTATGCGCCCCTGCGGGAGCACCTGACAGCCTATATGAAGAAAAAGCACCATGTGGGCGGCGAAGGCGACGACATCCTCATCACCAGCGGGGCCCAGCAGGTCATGGACCTGCTGACCAAGACGCTCCTGAACGAGGGGGACACCGTGCTGTGCGAGGCCCCCAGCTTTATTGGGTCGCTGAACACTTTCCGTTCTTACCGGGCGAAGCTGGTGGGCATCCCCATGGAGGAGGACGGCATCGACCTTGCCAAGTTGGAAGCCGCATTAAAGACGGAGAAGAACATAAAATATTTGTACACCATCCCCAATTTCCAGAACCCCTCCGGCATCACCATGAGCCTGGAGAAGCGCAAGCGGGTCTACGAGCTCTGCCGCGACCACGGCGTGATGGTGCTGGAAGACAATCCCTACGGCGACCTGCGCTTTGCCGGAGAGGATTTGCCGTCCATCAAGTCCTTTGACACCGAGGGCGTGGTCATGTACGCCGGGTCGTTCTCCAAGGTGGTCTCGCCGGGGATGCGCGTGGGGTATGCCATTGGGCCGAAGGAGGTCATTGCAAAGATGGTAGTGTGCAAGCAGGGCGAAGATGTGCACTCCAATATGTGGGCGCAGATTGTGTGCCACCGCTTCATGACCGGCTTCGACTACGAGGCCCACCTGCAGGGCCTGCGGGAGATTTACAGGCGCAAGAGCAGCGTCCTGCTAAAGGCTATGGAGGAGCACTTTACGCCGCTTATCACCTGGAGCAAATTTGAAGGCGGCCTGTTCGCCTGGTGCACCCTGCCCGAAGGCGTGGATATGCTGGAGTTTGTAAAGCGCGCCATGGAGAAAAAGGCCTGCGTGGTGCCGGGAACGGCGTTCCTCACAGACGAAACCCAGCCCTGCCGGGCGTTCCGCATCAACTTCTCCACCCCCACCGACGGGCAGCTGGAGGAGGGCATCAAGATATTAGGAGAAACGGTAAAGGAGTTTATCTGATATGGAAAATAATGAGAAAAAACGCATTTTAAGTATGTACCAATGCACGGGGACGTTCACCCTGGGCAACTATTTGGGGGCTTTCAAAAACGCCCTGCGCTTTCAGGAGGAAGGCTACCAGTGTGTATACGCGCTGGCGGATATGCACGCCATCACGGTGCGCCAAGAACCCGCGAACCTGCGCCGCTATACCACGGAAGCCTACGCCTTCCTTCTGGCCATGGGCATCGACCTGGACAAGACCCTCTTCTTTATCCAGAGCCATGTGCCCCAGCACGCCCAGCTGGCCTGGATTCTCAACTGCTACACCCAGTTCGGCGAGCTTTCGCGCATGACGCAGTTCAAGGATAAATCGGCCAAGCACGCGGACAATATCAACGCGGGGCTGTTCACCTACCCCTGCCTGATGGCCGCGGACATCCTGCTCTATCAGGCGGACTATGTACCCGTAGGCGCCGACCAGAAGCAGCACGTAGAAATCGCCCGGGACATTGCCGAGCGCTTTAACGGCATCTACAGCCCCACCTTTACCGTGCCGGAACCCATTATTCCCCAGCACGGGGCCCGGGTCATGTCGCTGCAGGACCCCACCAAGAAGATGTCCAAGTCCGACGGGAACAACAATGGATGCATCAGCGTCATGGACGACGCGGACACCATCATGCGCAAATTCAAGCGTGCCATTACCGACAGCGAAGCCTGCGTGCGGTACTCCGACGAGAAGCCGGGGGTGAAGAACTTGATGGAGATTTACTCCTGCATCACCGGAAAGACCATGGAGGAGATCGAGCGGGAGTTTGACGGCAAGGGCTATGGGGACTTCAAGCCTGCCGTGGCCGAGGCCGTCATTGGGGAGCTGAGGCCCATACAGGAGCGCTTCCAGGAGATCGTAAAAGACAAGGAGTACCTGCAGCGCTGCTATCAGGAGAACGCGGAAAAGGCCAGCGCCATCGCCCGGCGGACGGTGCAGAAAGCCATGAAAAAAATCGGTTTTCTTCCCATTTCATAGAAAATTCACGATTGAAGGTATTGCGAACGCCGCCCGGGGGTATTATAATAGGGTTAGCAATGCGGCCGCCGGGCCGTGAGAAAGGATGACAAAAAATGGCTTCTATTACAAAAGACACGATCATCGGGGATATCCTCGATATGGACGAGACCACCGCCCCTTATTTTGTAGAGATGGGCATGCACTGCCTGGGCTGCCCCTCGGCCCGAGGGGAGACGCTGGAGCAGGCCTGTGCCGTACACGGAGTGAACGCGGACGAGCTGGTGGAGAAGATCAACCAGCACCTGTCTAAGTAAACTAGGTGACCTGCACTTTGCCGCGCGGTTCGTCCGTGCGGCATTGTCGTTTTCACCGGGAAGGGGTGGCTTTATGCCAAGGCCGCTTTTTGAATTGGGCCCCCGGCTGGCCCTGTGCGCGGGGCTGGTGCGGGAGGGTTCGCCCGTGGCCGACATTGGTACCGACCACGGCTACCTGCCCATTTGGCTTTTGAAAACGGGGCGCGTCCCCCGGGCGGTGGCGGCGGATATCAACGAAGGGCCCCTAAACTCCGCCAAGGCCAACGGGGCCCGGTACGAGGTGGGGGAGGAGCTGCGCTTTCTGCTCTCGGACGGGCTGAACGGCCTGGGGCCGGGGGACGCCGATGACATCGTCATAGCCGGGATGGGCGGGGAGCTCATCCTGCGCATTGTGGCCGGGGCCCCCTGGCTGCGGGATTCGGGCAAGCGCCTTATCCTGCAGCCCATGAGCTGCGCCCCCCAGCTGCGCGCCGGGCTGTGGGAGCTGGGCTTTTGTATCACCCTGGAAGAGGCCTGCGTGGACAGCGGCAAGGTCTATTCGGCGTTTGCGGCGGCCTTTGCCGGCCAGCCGGGGGAAATGCCCTTTTTGTACCCTTATATGGGGGCTCTGCGGCCGGGGAGCGAGGAAGTCCGCCTATATGCCGAAAAGCAGGCCCGGGAGCTTATGAACCAGCGCAAGGGAGCAGCGCACCGGGGCGAAGCGGCCCGGGAGCGGGAGCTCACCCAGGCACTGGAGGCCTTACAAAAAATGTACCTTTGAAAGGATGTTGCACATGGTACGCATTTGCGATATATATGACGTGATCGACCGGGCTGCGCCCTTTGCCAGCGCCCTGAGCTTTGACAATTCCGGGCTTTTGGTGGGCGACCAGACCACGGAAGTCACCCGGGCGCTGGTGGCCTTAGACATCACCCCGGCGGTGGTGGAGGAAGCGGCTTCCATCAACGCCAACCTGATTATCAGCCACCACCCGGTGATTTTTGAGCCGCTGAAGTCCCTGAACAGCCGCTCGGTGCCGTACCTGCTGGCGAAACGGGGCATCGCCGCGCTGTGCTGCCACACCAACCTGGACATCTCCCCGGTGTGCGGGGTGAACGTGGCGCTGGCAAGCCGGTTGGGGCTTAAGGCCATCCGGCAGGAGGACGTGTTCGGGGAGGATTGCGTGCTGTTCTCCGGCGAACTGGAGGCCCCCCTGGAGCTCGACGCTTTCGCGAGCCTGGTGCGGGAAAGACTGCAGGCTCCGGCGGTGCAGCTTGTGTCTGGCGGGAAGCCGGTTAAGAAGGTGTTCCTGTGCAGCGGGGCCGGGGGCGATTTCATCAACTTTGCTGCCTGCCGGGGCGCGGACGCCTACGTCACTGGCGAGATGAAGCATCACCAGATGCTGGAAGCCAAGGCCAGCGGGGTCACCTGCGTGGCGGCGGGGCACTATGAGACAGAGATCGTGTTTGCGGAGTTTTTGGCCGCTTACTTGAAAAAGCGCCTGCCGGGAGCGGCGTTCCTGCTTTCCAAAACAGGGGCCGTGCACCAGTGGGTGACCGCGTAACCAAAAGGAAAGGGGGAGGAGCCCATGGCATTAGACGGCGCGTTTCTGCGTCACATACGGGACGAGCTGGAGGAGGCCCTGCTGGGGGCGCGGGTGGACAAAATCCACCAGCCCAACCGGGAGGAGCTGGTCGTCGCTTTCCGCAGCCGGGAGGGCGCGTGCCGGGTGCTGTTTTCGGCCCGGGCCAACAGTGCGCGGGTGCATCTGACGGAGGTGGCGCTGGAAAACCCCAAGCAGCCGCCCATGCTTTGTATGCTCCTGCGCAAGAAGCTGCAGGGGGCGAAGGTGGTTGCCATCCGCCAGCCGGAGCTGGAACGGCTTCTGCACTTTGACTTCGACTCCATCAACGAGCTGGGGGACCACGTGACCCTGACGCTCACCATGGAGATCATGGGAAAGTACAGCAATATTATACTTACAGACGAAGAAGGGAAGATCGTTGATGCCCTCAAGCGGGTGGACGCGGAGATGTCTTCCCAGCGGCTGGTGCTGCCGGGGCTCACCTACCATTTGCCGCCGCCCCAGGATAAACTTTGCCTGCTGGACCATACCGCCCAGGAGGCCGTGCAGGCCATGCGCAGCCTTCCCAAGGACATGGAGCTCTCCAAGGCGCTGCTGGCGGCGCTGCAGGGAGTGTCGCCCATTGTCTGCCGGGAGGTGGCCCACCAGGTGGGGCGGGGGCAGGAGCTGACCATCATGACCCTGAACGAGGAGCAGCTTTTCCGTCTGCAGTTTTTCGTGCAGCAGCTGAAGGAGACGGTCGCCGGGCGCACGGGCCAGCCGTATATGGCGGTGGATTTGAAGAAGAAGCCCATGGATTTTTCCTTCCTCGACATCCACCAGTACGGCACCGCCGCCGTGGTGCGCAGGGGCGAGACGTTCTCCTCGCTCTTAGACGGCTTTTACCGGGAAAAAGACCAGCTGGAGCGGATGCGCGTCCGGGAGCAGGATCTTTTGCGGATGCTCTCCAACCACGCCGAGCGGCTCTCCCGCAAGATCAGCGCCCAGCAGGGAGAGCTGGAGCAGTGTGCCCAGCGGGATTCCCTGCGGGTGGCGGGGGACTTAATCAGCGCCAACCTATACAACCTCCCCAAAGGCGCCCAGGCCGCCGACCTGCCGGACTATTACCAGGAGGGCCAGCCCCTGGTGCACATCAAGCTGGACCCGGCGCTGACGGCCTCCCAGAACGCCCAGAAGTACTACAAGGAGTACCGCAAGGCCAAGACTGCCGAGGAGAAGCTCAATGAGCAGATCGCCCTGGCAGGGAAGGAGCTGGAGTATCTGGACTCGGTGCTGGACGCCCTGGCCCGGGCCGAGACGGAGCGTGACCTGGCGGAGATCCGCGCCGAGCTCATGGAGCAGGGCTATCTGCGGGCCCAGCGGGGCAAGAAGGCCAAAAAGGAGTCGCCCAGCGCGCCGCTCCAGTTTGAGGTGGCCGACGGGTTCACGGTCCTGGTAGGCCGCAACAACCGCCAGAACGACCAGCTGACCATGCGCACGGCCAACAATAACGACTGGTGGTTCCATGTAAAGAACATTCCGGGCTCCCACACGGTGCTGGTCACCGAAGGCCGCACGCCCACGGACGCCGCCATGGAGCAGGCAGCCGCGCTGGCGGCGCGTCACAGCCGGGCACGGGCGTCGGCCCAGGTGCCGGTGGATTACACCCAGATACGCCATGTAAGCAAGCCCCAGGGGGCCCGGCCGGGCATGGTGATTTACACAAATTACAAGACGGTTTTTGTGGACCCTGCACAGGGTCTAGAATAAGAGGAGATGGGTTTATGGTCAAAAAGACAGTCACTTGGAACAGCACGGCCAATTTCCATATGCGCCCCGCCGGTACCTTTTCCGAGGAAATGGGGCGGTTTTCTAGTTCCGTCCGGCTTACCTACGAGGGCGTGCGCGCCGACGGCAAAAGCATGATGAACCTGATGGCCGCCGGCATCCCGGCCAAAGCCCAGCTGGAGCTGGAGTGCGCGGGGCCGGATGAATCGGAGGCCATAGAGAGGGCCGCCCGCCTGCTGGAAGTCGAGCTGGGCGAGTAGGCAAATATTCCACCAGGCCCCGGCATACCTATAGGGTAGAAAACCGGAAAGGCGTGGTGGAATGAAAAGACGGCCAAAAGGCCAGAATTTCCTGTGGGGGGCGCTGGTGCTCACGGCAGGGATGGCCGTAGTGAAAGTGATCGGGGCGCTGTTCAAGGTGCCCTTGCAGCGGATCGTGGGGGAGTACGGGATGGGGCTCTTCAACGTGGCGTATAATTTTTATGGGCCCATCTTCAGCCTGGCCACGGCCGGGTTCCCGGTGGCGGTGTCCCGGATGGTGTCGGAGAGCGCCAGCCTGGGCCGCTGGCGGGATGTGGGGGAGGTCAAGCGGTCGGCTATGCCCCTGTTTTTGGGGGCTGGCGTGATCGGGACGGTGCTCATCACCCTGTGCGCCCCCTTTTACTGCGGCTATGCCGTGGGGAGCCCCCAGGCGCTTTTCCCCATGCTGGCGCTGGCTCCGGCGGTGCTGTTCGCCTGCGGGGGAGCGGTCTACCGGGGATACTTTGCCGGGCTGGGGGACATGACCCCCACCGCCGTTTCCGAGGTGGCCGAAGCGGCGGTCAAGCTGACCCTGGGCCTTTGGTGCGCCGGAGCCGCCGTAGAGGCCGGGTCTGCCGAGCTGGAAAAATACGGGACGGTGTTTGGCTTTACCCCGCCCAGCTATGGCGACGGCACGTTTTTAGTGCTGGCCTTTGGCGCTGCGGGGGCCATCCTGGGCGTGACGGCGGGGTCGCTGGCGTCGCTGTTTTATTTGTGGGCCAGGTTCCATCTGCGCGGCCTGGACCGCCGCCTTCTGGACGTCTCGCCCCCTGCGGCCGAACGCAAGGCCATCCGGCGCAAGCTTTTGAAGATTACGCTGCCTGTAGCGGCCGGTTCGGTGGCCATGAACGCGGGCGGGCTTATCGACGCGACCTTTTTACAAAACCGCCTGCGGGACATCATGGATACCGCGCCCCAGCGGTTATGGGCGGCGTTTGGGGGCATGATACCCAGTGTGTACCGGGATAACCCGGAGAGCGTGCCCACGTTCCTGTACGGGTGCTACACCATGGCTTTGACGCTCTATCTGCTGGTGCCGGCCATTACCCAGGCCTTTGGGGTCAGTGCCCTTCCGGCCGTCACGGAAGCCTGGACAAACCGCAAAGAGATCGGCAAGCAGGGCTTGGGGGGGCGCATGGCCTCTGTGCTGCGGCTGGCGGCCTTGTTCTGCTTCCCGGCAGGGCTGGGGCTTACGGCCCTGGCCGAGCCCATCACCCGCGTGCTCTATGGCAACGGCCCTTCGGTGCCACTGGTGGCAGGGGTGCTGGCCGTATTAGGGCCGGCGTCGCTGTTTACAGCGCTGAGTACGCCGCTTTCCAGTATGCTCCAGGCGGTGGGCCGGGCCGACCTGCCCGTGAAAGCCCTGTGCGCCGCCATGGGCATCAAAATAGCCATCAACTGGGTGCTGTGCGGCATCCCAGAGGTCAACCTGATGGGCGCAGGGGTGGGAACCTTGGTCAGCTACCTGTTTTTGGTGGTGGTGCAGGTTTATTTCCTGCAAAAGGCCGCGGACGTGCGCCTTCCTGTAAAGGAGCTGCTGGGCCCGCCCTTTTTGAGCGCCCTGGCCTGCGGGGCCGCAGCCTACGCCGGGTATGGACTCCTTTCCCGGATGCTGCCGGGGCGGGATATAGCCTGCCTTGGCGGGGGCATCCTGCTGGGAGCCGCCGTGTACGCCTGGGGGGCGCTGGCGCTGGGGGCGGTCACAGGAAATGACCTGCTGCTGGTGCCGGGTGGGCAAAAAATTGCAAAAACCCTTGAAAAACGGGGCTGGATATGATATGATGTCAAATGCTACAGCTTTTGAACCTAGGAACACCCGATCAAATTATCTTGGAGGTACGTTTACAATGAACAAATCTGAACTGATCGCAGATGTGGCCCTTCGGGCTGATATCACCAAAAAAGACGCCGACGCCGCTGTAAACGCGATCGTCGATTCCATCACCCACGCCCTGGAGAACGGCGACAAGGTACAGCTGGTGGGCTTTGGCACCTTCGAAGTCCGTACCCGCGGCGCCCGCACCGGCCGCAACCCCCGCAACAACGAGGAGATCAGCATCCCTGCTTCCAAGGCCCCGGCTTTCAAGGCTGGCAAGGCCCTCAAGGATGTTGTGAATAAGTAAGCTTTTGCGAACAGGGCGGGCCCGGGGTGATTCCGGGCCTGTTTTTGTTGCAGAGGAAGGAGCATTTTTATGAGACTTGACAAGTATTTGAAGATTTCCCGCCTGATCAAGCGCCGCACCGTGGCCAACGAAGCCTGCGATGCCGGGCGGGTATTTGTAAACGGCAAGCAGGCCCGGGCCTCCTATGACGTGAAGGTGGGGGACGTGCTCACCATTACCATGGGCGAACGGGTGCTAAAGGCCGAGGTGCTTTCCGTGACCGAATACGCCAAAAAGGAAGAGGCCAGCTCCCTTTACCGGATGATCGAGGAATAAAAGCCGGGTTTTGGGCATAGGAATTCTTTAGCCGGGCGTATCGTACGGGCCCGGGGAAAGGGATGGAAGCTATGCCAGACACCCAAAAGCCTATGAAGCGCCACGAGCTCCACATGGAGGCCCGGGAGCGCCTGACCAGCACCGGCATCCGCCGGGTGGATTTTTTCAGCGACGAGCTCATCACCGCCCAGACCGACCTGGGCCAGCTGAACATAAAGGGCGAGGCCCTGCACATTGAGAACCTGAACGCCGACACCGGGGATATGCTGGTGAAGGGGAAGGTGGCGGCGGTGTCCTACACTGAGAGCAGCCCGGCCGTGTCCTTCTTTGGCAGGCTGTTCAAATGACGGGCGCGCAGGCTCCCACCATATTCTTCTGCCTGGCCACCGGATGCGCTTTGGGAATGCTGTTTTTGCTCCTCAAGGCGCTGCGGCTGGGCCTTTCGGCGGGGAAAATACTGACGGCCGTTTTGGACGTCCTTTTTGGCATTATCTGCGGGGCAGTGGTCTTCCTGGCGGCTTTGGCCGTGGATAAGGGGCGGCTGCGGCTTTTGCAGGCCGTCCTGCAGATGGCGGGTGCATGGGCCGCCATCACGGCCTTTGACCCAGCCGTTTGCGCTTTGGGAAGGGCCTTTTCATGGATAAAGCGGAAATTTTTTCGCGGGAATCCAAAAAAGACTTGAAAAACTTATGTCGACTATATTATAATGGGTATGGCAGGCGTCCATGACTTCGTGTGCCGCTGGATTTTGGAAAGGGGCATCGCCTTTTGAAAGAAAAGAAAAAAAACAAGGTTAAGGGCAGCTTCCTTTTAAAATTCGCCGTTTTTTGTTTGGCGCTGTTCGTGGCTTTCGTCTTGGTCAGCAAGCAGTTCGAGATTGCGGAAAAGCGCCGCACTCTGGACGGCTTGCAGGCCCAGCTGGACCAGCAGGTCATCCGCAACGCGGAGCTGCAGGACCAGCTGGAAGACAGCAGCGGCCTGACGGAATACGCGGAGAAAAAGGCCCGGCGGGATTTGGATTATGCGCGCCCCGACGAACGCATTTTTGTGGACGTGGGCGGCGGTGATTAGCCTGCCTAAAGACTTCGGTAAGCCTAGGAGGATAAATCGGTATTATGCAGCTTGAGGTTGGAGAAATCTATGAGGGTAAGGTGACGGGGATCACCAAGTTTGGTGCGTTCGTCAGCTTCGAGGGGGGACGCACGGGCATGGTCCATATCTCGGAGGTCGCGCCTGTGTTCGTCAATGAGATCAAGGATTTTGTCACCGAGGGGCAGACCGTAAAGGTCAAGGTGCTGTCCATCAGTGAGGAAGGGAAGATCAGCCTGTCCATTAAGAAGGCCCTGCCAGAGGACCAGCAGCGGGGGCACGCCCCCAAGCGCCCGGAAGGCGACCGGGGCGGCCACAGCCGCCGCAGCCAGGGCGCCGGACGTCCGCCCAGGGGCCCGAAGCCTGCGCCCCAGCCCAGCCCGGGCCGGCCTGGCGATTTCGAATGGCAGAGCCGCCGCAATGACAGCGGCAGCTTTGAAGACATGATGTCCCGCTTCAAGCAGACCAGCGACGAGAAGATGTCGGACTTGAAGCGTGCGACAGATACCCGCCGGGGCGGGGGGTACTCGCGCCGGGGGCAGAAGGGCTGAGGAGGAAAATCCATGCGGAACATACGCGCCGGGGAGATCTCTGCGGCGGTGCGGAAGCTGTGCATAGAGGCCAACCGGGAGCTGCCGGTTGGCCTTGAAAAGCTTGTGCGCGAAAGCACCGGGTTGGAGTCGGACCCCATGGGAAAAGCGATTTTAGGCGACCTGACGGCCAATTTGGACGCAGCCAGGGAAATGGCAGTGCCCATCTGCCAAGACACGGGGATGGCCGTGGTGTTCGCCGAGGTTGGGCAGGAGGTGCACATCGAGGGGGGCTTCGAGGAGGCCGTCAACGAGGGCGTGCGCCAAGGGTACGTAGAGGGCCTGCTGCGGTGCTCGGTGGTGGCCGACCCCCTCCGCCGGGGCAACACGGGAGACAACACGCCGGCTGTTTTGCACACGCGCCTGGTCCCTGGGGACAAGCTGAAGCTGACCGTGGCCCCCAAAGGCTTTGGCAGCGAGAACATGAGCCGCCTGCAGATGCTGACCCCCGCGGCAGGGCCGGAGGACATCATCGGCTTTGTGGTGGACGCCGTGCGGCAGGCCGGGGCCAACCCGTGCCCGCCGGTGGTGCTGGGCGTGGGCATCGGCGGGGACTTCGAGCTGTGCGCCTATTTGGCCAAGAAGGCCCTCTGCCGGGATGTGGACGTGCGCAACCCCGACCCGTTCTATGCCCAGCTGGAAGCGGAGATGCTCCGACGGGTAAACGAAACGGGGGTGGGGCCCCAAGGGTTTGGCGGCGATGTGACGGCGCTCTGCGTCAATATCGAGGCGTTCCCCACGCACATTGCGGGGCTTCCGGTGGCCGTGAACGTGGGCTGCCACGTCACCCGCCACAAGAACGTGGTTTTGTAGTGAGGCAAATAAATAATTTTTGCGGAACTTGTTGCAATTTTTTAGATATTGTGCTACAATAGAATTACAGAAAACCGGGGCTCCCGGAGCTCTGAATCCGCAGCAGAAAGAAAGGTGCACACTATGAAGATCACCATCGTGGGGAGAAAAGTCAATCTGCGCAGCAATTTCAAAGAGCTCGTGGAAAAGAAGCTTTCTAAGTTCGACCGTATCTTTGACGACGATGCCGAGGCGGTGGTCACCGTCACCGTGGAGCGCAACCGCCAGACCGTGGAAATCACCATCAAGCAGCGGGGGATGCTCTGCCGCGCCGAGGATACCGCCATGGAGATGAACGAGGCCCTCGACCACGTGGTCGCCGCGCTGGGCAAGCAGATCCGGCGGAACAAGACCAGGCTGGAGAAGGCCAAGAAGATGGACCCGGGCATTGTCATTGCCGACGACTATTACGACGAGCCGGACGAGGACATCAAGATTACCCGCAGCAAGTCGTTCTTCGTGAAGGTCATGACGCCGGAGGAAGCCGTGATGCAGATGAATATGCTGGACCACACCTTCTTCATGTTCCGCAACGACGAGAGCGGGGAGATCAACGTGGTGTACCGCCGCAAGGACGGCGATTACGGCCTGCTGGTGCCGGAAGGGAAATAATAGTACATTTGCCTATTTGGGAGGGCGTGACGCCCTCCCTTTTTGTTGCTTGGAAAGGAGCGGAAAATGGCCAAGTGGAGGTTTTGCGCCCCGTGCCTGCTGGGGCTGGAGGGCCTGGTGGCCCAGGAACTGCGGGACATGGGGATAGAAGGCGTAGAGGCCCAGAACGGCCGGGTACTGTTTGAGGGCGATGAGAGGGCCCTGGCCCGGGCCAATCTGCGCTTGCGGTGTGCGGAGCGGGTGCTGGTGCTTCTGGGGGAGTTCGAAGCACGAAGCTTCGAGGAGCTTTTCCAGGGGGTGTGCGCGCTACCTTGGGAGGCGCTGCTGCCGGTGGACGCGGAGTTCCCTGTCAGCGGGGCCAGCCTGAACAGCCAGCTGCACAGCGTGCCGGACTGCCAGGCCATCATCAAGAAAGCCATTGTAGAGAGGATGGCGGGGCATTACCACGTGTCGTGGTTCGAGGAGACGGGGCCGCTGTACCGGGTGCGGTTCCGGATTTTGAAGGACAAGGTGAGCGTCATGGTGGACGCGTCGGGGGCCGGGCTGCACAAAAGGGGCTACCGGCCGGCGTCGACCCAGGCGCCCATCAAAGAGACTTTGGCGGCGGCGCTGGTCATGCTGGCGCGGGTGCGCACGGATGGGCATTTCATCGACCCCTTCTGCGGGTCTGGCACTTTGCTCATCGAGGCTGCCATGCTGGCGCGGAAGATGGCTCCGGGGCTGGGCAGGCGGTTTATGTGCGAAAGCTGGGCAGGCTCGAACAAGGCTGCGTGGAAGGAGGAGCGCTTGGCCGCCCGGGAGCTGGTTTTGCCGGGGGACGCTTTTTCAGCCGAGGGTTTTGATATCGACCCGGAAGCCGTGGAGCTGGCCATGGAAAACGCCAGAAGGGCCGGGGTCGCCGGGCAGATGAGGACAGCGGTGCGGGACATCGCAGACTTTGACGGCGGGAGCCAATACGGCTGCGTGGTCTGCAATCCTCCCTACGGCGAGCGCCTGCTGGACGCCGAGGCGGCGCGGGGCCTGTGCCGGGTGATGGGGCGGGTCTTTGAGCGCAAGCGCGGGTGGAGCTATGGCATCATCACGCCGGAGGAGGAGTTCGAGGAGCTGTTCGGGCGCAGGGCTGACAAGCGGCGGAAGCTTTATAATGGGATGATCAAGTGCCAGTTTTACCAGTATTTTAAGTGAAAATGGCAGGCAAATATGAAGGATTTGTTAAAAGTCAAAAAAGTTGGGAAAGGGTCTTGACTTTTCCTGACCATGTGATTAGAATATGTGTTAGCACTTGAGAGCTTTGAGTGCTAACACATACTTTTGTTAGGTAATATTTTCGCAGGCAACTGCGGTTTCAGCGCTGTCCCCGGGGGCGCGGAAACGATAAAGCCGGGGAGAAAGGGATCGGCCCGCAACATAATCTTGGGCCGGAAGGTGAACGAATATGACTGTTAAACCTCTTTTGGACCGTGTGCTGATCAAGGCCGAGGAGGCCGAAGAGACTACAAAGAGCGGCATCGTGCTGGCTGCTAAGAGTCAGGAGAAGCCCCAGATCGCCCGTGTAGTGGCCGTGGGCCCCGGCGGCGAGGTGGACGGCAAGGAAATCAAGATGTACCTCAAGGAGGGCGACCGGGTGATCTCCGCCAAGTATACCGGCACCGAGGTCAAGATCGACGGCGAGGAGTACACCATCGTCAAGCAGTCGGATATCCTGGCTGTAGTTGAGGACTAATCATTATAACGATTTTGGAAAGGAATTGATCATTTATGGCTAAGAAAATTATTTACGGCGAGGACGCCCGCAAGGCCCTTTTGAGCGGCGTCAACCAGCTGGCCGATACGGTTAAGATCACCCTGGGGCCCAAGGGCCGCAACGTGGTGCTGGATAAGAAGTTCGGCGCCCCGCTCATCACCAACGACGGCGTGACCATCGCCAAGGAAGTGGAGCTGGAGGACGCTTATGAGAATATGGGCGCGCAGCTGGTGAAGGAAGTTGCCACTAAGACCAACGACATCGCCGGCGATGGCACCACCACCGCCACCCTGCTGGCTCAGGCCTTGGTACGTGAGGGCATGAAGAACGTCACTGCCGGTGCCAATCCCATGGTGCTGCGCAAGGGCGTGCAGAAGGCTACCGAGATTGCCGTGGACGCTATCGTGAAGAATTCCGTGAAGGTTTCCGGCACCAAGGACATCGCCCGGGTTGCCGCCGTTTCTTCCAGCAGCGACGAGATCGGCGAGCTGATTGCCGACGCTATGGAGAAGGTTACTTCCGACGGCGTTATCACCGTGGAGGAGTCCAAGACCGCCGAGACCTACAGCGAGGTCGTGGAGGGCATGATGTTCGACCGCGGCTACATCACCCCCTATATGGCTACCGATACCGACAAGATGGTCGCCGAGCTGGACGACCCGGCCATCCTCATCACCGATAAGAAGATTTCCAACATCCAGGAAATCCTGCCCCTGCTGGAGCAGGTCGTGCAGTCCGGCAAGAAGCTGCTCATCATTGCCGAGGACATCGAGGGCGAGGCCCTGACCACCCTGATCCTCAACCGCCTGCGCGGCACCTTTACCTGCGTAGCGGTCAAGGCCCCCGGCTTTGGCGACCGCCGCAAGGAAATGCTGGTAGACATTGCCACCCTGACCGGCGGCCAGGTCATCTCTGAAGAGCTGGGCCTGGAGCTTAAGGATGCGCAGCTGAGCCAGCTGGGTTCCGCACGCCAGGTGAAGGTCGACAAGGAGAACACCATCATTGTGGATGGCGCTGGCGATTCCGCCGACATCAAGGCCCGCGTAGGCCAGATCCGCGCCCAGATCGAGACCACCACCTCCGAGTTCGACAAGGAGAAGCTGCAGGAACGCCTGGCCAAGCTGGCTGGCGGCGTGGCTGTTATCAAGGTCGGTGCGGCTACCGAGATCGAGATGAAGGAGAAGAAGCTTCGCATCGAGGACGCCCTGGCGGCTACTAAGGCGGCTGTGGAAGAAGGCATTGTGTCCGGCGGCGGTACCGCTTTGATCGACGCCATCCCCGCTGTGAAGGAGTACGTGGAGAGCGCCCAGGGCGACGAGAAGACCGGCGCGGCTATCGTGCTGAAGGCTCTGGAGGAGCCTGTGCGCCAGATCGCTGCCAACGCTGGCATCGAAGGCTCGGTTATTGTCGAGGCCATCAAGAAGGAGAACAAAGTCGGTTATGGCTATAATGCCCTGACTGGCGAGTTCCAGGATATGATTGAGGCCGGCATCGTTGACCCGACCAAGGTCACCCGTTCCGCCTTGCAGAACGCTTCTTCTGTGGCTTCCACCATCCTCACCACCGAATCTTTGGTGGCGGATATCAAGGAGCCTGTTCCCGCTGTGCCTGCGGCACCGGATATGGGCGGCATGTACTAAAATTTATTGTGACTATAAAATGGGCCGTTTCCCGCAAGTGGAGGCGGCCCATTTTTCAAAAGGAAGGGGTATCATTATGGAAAACTTCGATACAAAAGCCAAAGAATTACGCCTGCTGAACCTGCGGGTTTGGAAGGGCGGGGAGCTCAAACTTGCGAAGGATTACGACGGGGAGATGCGGCGCAACCAGTATTCGGCCAGCAAGAGCTTTACCAGCGTGGCCGTGGGCATCGCCCAGAAGGAGGGCTTGCTGTCGCTGGACGAGAAATTGGTGGATGCGTTCAAAGAGGACGTCCCCGCCGAGCCTGGCGAAAACCTGCAAAAGGCCACGGTGCGTGACCTACTGACCATGGGGCTGGGGCAAAGCAAGGGGTTCTTGATGGGTGAGCAGCGGCCGTTCCTCCAGGAGGACTGGGTAAAATATTCGCTGTCGCTGCCGTTTGAATACGCGCCGGGGGAAAAATTCGTGTATAATAATGTAGGGCCGTATTTGGCCGGAGTGCTGGTGCAAAGGCGCGCCGGGTGCGACCTGGTCAGCTACTTGACGCCGCGCCTGTTTAAGCCTATGGGCATCCAGCGGCCCACATGGGAGACCGATCCCCAGGGCTTTACGTTTGGCGCAGGCGGGCTGTTCCTGTGCGTTAGCGAACTGCTGAAATTCGGCCGCCTGCTGCTGCAGAACGGCCAGTGGGAAGGCCGTTCGCTGGTGCCGTCTGATTACCTGGCCGAGGCCGCGAAGAAGCAGATTGAGAATGGGGAGCAGGGGTATGGCTACCTGTTCTGGCGCGGGGAACGGGATTCCTACCGTGCGGACGGAAAGTATGGGCAGTATGCCATCGTGTTCCCGGAGGTGGACGCGGTGATCTGCACCAACGCCGAATGCACAGACCAGCGGAAACTGCTGGACTTTATCATGGAGATGCAGCCGGAGCTGCTGAAAGGGAATATTTGATGGCAGAACACGAACTGTTTGTAAATGAGGAACGCCCCCAAAGGGCACTTTTAGTGGGGGTCGACACGGGGGAGTTTGACCAGGAGGCTTCTTTGGCCGAGCTCAGTGAGCTGACCCGCAGCGCCGGGGCCGAGCCAGCCTTTTTCCTGACCCAGAAGCGGCCTTCGCCGGACACGGCCACCTGCCTGGGGTCGGGCATGGCTGAGGAGGCCGGGGACCTGGTAAGGCGCGAGGAATTGGATCTGGTCATCTTCGACCGGGAGCTGAGCCCCACGCAGATCCGCAACCTGGAGAAGCTGTGCGGGGTGCGGGTCATTGACCGGACGATGCTCATCCTGGATATTTTTGCGCTGCGGGCCCGCAGTAAGGAAGGCAAGCTGCAGGTGGAGCTTGCCCAGCTGCGCTATATGCTGCCCAGGCTTGCGGGGCAGGGGACGGCGCTGTCCCGTCTGGGCGGCGGCATTGGGACCAGAGGGCCCGGCGAAACCAAGCTGGAGACCGACCGGCGCCACATCCGGCGGCGCATTGGCAGCTTGAAAGAACAGCTCAAGCAAGTGGAAGCGTCCCGGGCGGTCATTGACAAGAGGCGGCGAAAGAACGGGACGGTCACCGTGGCGCTGGTGGGGTACACCAACGCCGGGAAAAGCACGCTGATGAACCGTCTGACCCAAGCTGGCGTGCTGGCCGAAGACAAGCTTTTTGCCACCCTGGACCCCACGGCCCGGGCCCTCAAGCTACCGGGGGGCAAGACGGTGATGCTTATCGACACAGTGGGCCTGCTGCGTCGCCTGCCGCACCATTTGGTGGAGGCGTTCAAGTCGACCCTGGAGC
The DNA here is from genome assembly GCA_947652665.1 of uncultured Clostridia bacterium. Classification (GTDB taxonomy): domain Bacteria; phylum Bacillota; class Clostridia; order Oscillospirales; family Acutalibacteraceae; genus Acutalibacter. Next base: position 14,851 of record CANTDZ010000001.1, on the reverse strand, counting down.
AGGCGGCTACGGCGGATATCCTGCTGAACATCTGCGACGCCAGCTCCCCGGAGGCCCGGGAGCATCTGGCCGTGACCGAACAGCTTTTGCAGGAGCTGGGCAGCGCCGGGCGGCCGGTGATCCCCGTGCTGAACAAGTGGGACGCCGTGGCCGACCGTTCCTTGGCCCCGCGCCTGCCGGGGGCTGTGCATCTGAGCGCGCTCACGGGCGAAGGCGTGGACGAGCTTTTGCAGGCCATCGAGGAGAACCTGCCGGAGAAGATGTTTGAGGTGGAGCTGCTGTTCCCCTTTGCCAAGAGCGGCCTGGCGGCCAAGCTTCGGGAGGACGGCGCGGTGCTCTGCGAAGAGTATGTGCCGGAGGGGCTGAAGGTCACGGCCCGGGTAGATGAGAGGCTTTACGGGCAGGTGCGGGACTTCGACACGGCCCCGAAAGGAGAAGTGGATGGGTGAGAGGCTTCTGCCCTGGCTTCTGTTGGGAACGGTGGCGGGGGAATTCCTGCTGCCCTGGGTGCTGGCAAAATTCTACCCGGGATACGATAGCAGGCAGATGGTCATGAGCGCCCTGGGCAACCCCAAGAGCCCGGTGCGCCGTCTGTACAACCTTTGGCTACTCTGGCTGGGCGGCTTCCTGCTGGTAGCGGCGTTCTCCTTTTTCCGCGCAGACTTTCCGGGGGCTCCTGTACTGTCCGTACTGCGGCTGGCAAGCCTGGGCGTGTTCGCTGTGGGAGCCGGTTTGCTGGCAGGTTTGTTCAGCGTGGGGGAGACGAAGGAGGAGCAAACAACGGCGGCAAAAATCCACGGGGCAGGCGCGGCCGTGGGGTTTATGGCCCTGCTGTTCTACCCCCTGTTGGAAGCCATAGCGGGGTTCACCCAAGGGCGGGCGGCGCTTGCCTGGGTGAACCTGGGGGCGTTCCTGCTGGCGCTGGGCTTCTTCGCCTGCTTTGTGATGGCGGATAAGCCGGAGTTCCAGGGCAGTCCGCTGGCCCAGGAGGGCTTGTGGCAGAGGCTTGCCCTATTCTTCATGTATGTGCCGCTTTCGTGCAGGGTTTTTGAATGCATAAAATCCTGCATATAATGTATATCCAAAAATCTGCCGCGCAACCCTTTGTGCAAATAAACTAGAAAAACCTGTGGATAGTGCAGAGCTTTCTGCTCTATCCATCTTTTTTTCAAAAACGATGCATAAATATACATTTACCCCTTGATTTTTCCCGCAGAAGGTGTATAATAGGGACTGTCAATTGGAAAGTGAATCGCGCAAACGAAAGGAAGTTGCTTTATGGCTAAGGAAATCAAAAAAGTTGTGTTGGCTTATTCCGGGGGCTTGGATACTTCGATCATCATCCCCTGGCTCAAGGAAAACTATAATAATTGCGAAGTCATCGCCGTTTCGGGCGACGTGGGGCAGGGCACCGAGCTGGACGGCCTGGAGGAAAAGGCCAAGAAGACCGGCGCTTCCAAGCTGTACGTGCTGGATTTGAAAGAGGAATTCGTCACCGATTACGTGTACCCCACCGTGAAGGCCGGGGCTGTTTATGAGAACAAGTACCTGCTGGGCACCTCCTTTGCCCGGCCCATCATTGCCAAGGGCATTGTAGAGATCGCCAAGAAAGAGGGCGCGGACGCCATCTGCCACGGCTGCACCGGAAAGGGCAACGACCAGGTACGTTTTGAGCTGGCCATTAAGGCTTATGCGCCGGACATGACGATCATTGCCCCCTGGCGCATTTGGGACATCAAGTCCCGCGAGGAGGAGATTGAGTACGCTGAGGCCCACAACATCCCCCTGAAGATCAGCCGGGAGACCAACTATTCCAAAGACAAGAACCTGTGGCACCTGTCTCATGAAGGCTTGGATCTGGAGGACCCCGCCAATGAGCCCATGTACGAGAAGCCTGGGTTCCTGGAGCTGGGCGTGTCCCCCCTGCAGGCCCCCGATGTGCCCACCACCATCACCTTGCACTTTGAGAAGGGCGTGCCCACATCTTTGGACGGCAAGGAGCTGGGCGGCGCGGCTATGGTCGAGGCGCTGAACAAGCTGGGCGGCGAGAACGGCATCGGCTTGGCGGACATCATCGAGAACCGCCTGGTAGGCATGAAGTCCCGGGGCGTTTACGAGACTCCCGGCGGCACCATCCTGTACCACGCCCATAACAAGCTGGAGGAGCTGTGCCTGGACAAGGAGACCTACCACTATAAGCAGCAGGTGGCTTTGAAGTTTGCCGACCTGGTCTACAACGGCCAGTGGTACACCCCCCTGCGGCAGGCGCTCTCCGCGTTTGTGGACTCCACCCAGGAGACCGTCACCGGCGATGTGAAGCTCAAGCTGTATAAGGGAAACATCATCGACGCAGGCGTCACCAGCCCCTACTCGCTGTACGACGAGGAGATTGCCACCTTTGACGAGGACGAGGTGTACAACCAGGCCGATTCCGCCGGGTTCATCAATCTGTTCGGGCTGCCCATCAAGGTGCAGGCCAAGAAAGGGCTGACTTACGACAAGTAAAGCAATGTGAATAGATCGGAAAAGCACTGTGGGGGCCCCGCAGTGCCTTTCCCTTTCAAAAAGGAGTGCAAGCAAATGAAGCTCTGGAAAGGCCGCTTCCAAAAGGAGGCCGACCCCAAAACCAACGATTTTAACTCCAGCATCTCCATCGACAGCCGGATGTACAAGCAGGACATCCAGGGGAGCATCGCCCACGCGGCCATGCTGGGGGAATGCGGCATCATCGAAAAAGCCGAGAGCGAAAAAATAGGAGAGGGCCTCAAGGCCATCCGCGCGGACATTGACAGCGGCGCACTGCTCATCGACCCGGACGCGGAGGACATCCACACCTTTATCGAAGGCGAGCTCACCAAGCGCCTGGGCGACACGGGCAAGCGCCTGCACACTGCCCGCAGCCGCAACGACCAGGTGGCGCTGGACGTCCGCATGACCCTGCGGGAGGACTGCGCGGGGCTTATTTCGCAGATAAAAGAGCTCATTACGGTGCTGTGCCAGAAGGCCCAGCAGCACGCGGGGGCGGTCATGCCGGGGTACACCCATTTGCAGAGGGCGCAGCCCATCACCTTTGGGCACCATCTGATGGCTTACGCCGAGATGCTCCTGCGGGACTTGGGGCGCTTTCACGATGCCTTAAAGCGCATGGACGTCATGCCCCTGGGCAGCGGCGCCCTGGCCGGGACGACATACCCTCTCGACCGGGAACTCACGGCCCGGCTGCTGGGGTTCTCCCAGGTCAGCCAGAACAGCCTGGACGGCGTGTCCGACCGGGATTTTTGCGCGGAGATCGCCTTTGCGGTTTCCATGGCCATGGTGCATTTGTCCCGGCTGTGCGAGGAGATCGTGCTGTGGTGCTCATGGGAGTATAAGTTCATTGAACTGGACGACGCGTTTTCTACGGGCTCCAGCATCATGCCCCAGAAGAAGAACCCGGATTTGGCCGAGCTGATACGCGGCAAAAGCGGCCGGGTGTTTGGCGACCTGATGGGGCTGCTCACGATGATGAAGGGCCTGCCCTTGGCCTACAACAAGGATATGCAGGAGGACAAGGAGGCCGTCTTCGACGCGGTGGACACGCTGAAGCTGTGCCTGACGCCCCTGATCCCCATGCTGGAGACCATGACCGTTTTGGAGGACAATATGCGCAATGCCGCCGCCCGAGGCTTCATCAACGCTACCGACTGCGCGGACTATCTGGTGGCGGAGAAGGGCCTGCCGTTCCGGGACGCGTATAAGATTACCGGCGAGCTGGTGGCCCTTTGCATACAGAAAAACCTGACCCTGGAAACCCTGCCCTTGGAAGAGTACAAGCAGGTCTGCGGGGACTTTGACGAGGGCGTGTACGAGGCCATTTCCCTGGAGCGCTGCGTGGAAGGGCGCAAGGTCTTAGGCGGCCCCGCGCCGGAAAATGTAAGGGCCCAGGCACAGCGGGTGCTGGGTATTTTGAAGGAGGCAGAAGCATGAGTAAAATAAAAGCTGGCGTGGTAGGCGCTACAGGCTACGCCGGAAGCGAGATCTGCCGGCTGCTGTTTGCCCACCCGGAGGCAGAGCTGGCGGCCATCAGCTCGGTGAGCTTTGAAGGCATGGCGCTTTCCCAGGTGTACCCGGCGTATTACGGCTTGCAGGACATGGTCTGCGGGACGCAGGAGGAAGTGGTGGAGAAGTCCGATGTAATTTTTGCGGCGCTGCCCCACGGGCTGTCCCAAGAGCTGGCGGCAGAGTGCGACCGGCTGGGCAAGTGCTTCATCGACATGGGCGCGGACTTCCGCCTGGAGGACGAGTCCGCTTACAAAGAGTGGTACGGCGGCGAGTACACCGACAAGGCCCTGCATGAAAAAGCCGTGTATGGCCTGCCGGAGTTTTTCCGGGAGAAGATCAAAGGGCAAAAGCTCATTGCCAACCCGGGCTGCTACACCACGGCGGTGCCTCTGGCTTTGGCCCCGGCGCTGGAGCAGGGCCTCGTGGAGACAGCCGGTATCGTGTGCGACTGCAAGTCGGGTGTTACGGGGGCCGGCAGAAAGCCGGTGCAATCGAACCACTACCCGGAGCTCAACGAGAGCTTTACCGCTTATAAGGTAGCCAATCACCGCCATACGCCGGAGATTGAGCAGACGCTGTCAAAGCTTACTGGGCAGGATGTGAAGGTCACGTTCGTGCCTCATCTGCTGCCCATCAACCGGGGGATTTTAGCCACGTGCTATGCCAGGCTCAAGCCCGGCGTGACCAAGGAGCAGCTTTGGCAGGCCTACCACAGCCGTTACGACAGTGAATTCTTTGTGCGGCTGCTGCCGGAGGGCCGGGTGGCCAATGTAAAGAACGTCCACTACACCAATTTCTGCGATGTGTCCCTGTTCGTGGACGGGCGCACGGGTACATTCGTGGCCATTTCGGCCATCGACAATATGGTCAAGGGCGCGGCCGGGCAGGCTATACAGAATATGAACTTGAGCTTTGGGCTGGAGGAGACGGCGGGGCTTGTGCTGCTGCCTCCGGCGTTCTGATAAAATTTTTATGACAAGGGGTATGAACATGAAAACGATTGACGGCGGCGTTACCGCAGCCCAGGGGTTCGTGGCTGGGGGCGTGCATTGCGGCATCCGGAAGAATAAATCGAAGCCCGATCTGGCCATGATCTACAGCGAACGTCCCTGCACGACAGCGGCCGTGTACACCACAAACCTGGTGAAGGGTGCGCCGATTTTGGTCACCCGGGAGAACATTCAAAACGGCATAGCCCGCGCGGTAATCTGCAACTCGGGCAACGCCAATACCTGCAACGCCGACGGCGTGGAGAAAGCTCGGAAGATGTGCGAAATCGCCGCTGGCGTGCTGAAGATCGACCCCCAGGACGTGGTCGTGGCGTCTACCGGGGTTATTGGCCAGGTGCTGCCTTTGGAGCCCATTGAGGGCGCGGCCCAGGAGCTGGCCGATTCCATGACGCCGGACGGTTCGGGCCGGGCGGCCAACGCCATCATGACCACGGATACCTTCGCGAAGGAAGTGGCGGTGGAGATAGAGGTCGGCGGGAAAACGGTGCACATTGGGGGCATCGCCAAGGGCAGCGGCATGATCCATCCCAACATGGCCACCATGCTGTGCTTCATCACCTCCGACTGCGCCATCGCCCACGCCATGCTGCAAAAGGCAGTCAAGGACGTGGCCGACGACACCTTCAACATGGTCACGGTGGACGGCGACACCTCCACCAACGATACCTTTGTAGTCATGGCCAACGGCGCGGCGGGGAACCCGGAGATTTCCCAGGAAGACGACGACTATAACGCTTTCACAGCCGGCCTGGAGACCGTGGCCCGGAAGCTCTCCAAAATGCTGGCCGGGGACGGCGAGGGAGCCACAAAGCTTTTGGTCTGCCGGGTGTCGGGCGCGGACTCGGTAGATACGGCCCGGACTTGCGCGCGCAGCGTCATTGCTTCGGATCTGACCAAGGCCGCCATGTTCGGCGCGGACGCCAACTGGGGCCGCGTGCTGTGCGCTTTGGGTTACAGCGGGGCGGACATCGATGTGGATAAGATCGACGTTTCGTTCCAGTCAGCGGCAGGGCGCGTGGATGTGTGCCAAAATGGCCGGGGGATTGACTTCTCCGAGGAGCTGGCCGCCAAGGTGCTGGGGGAGAAGGAGATCGGGATTTTGGTAGAACTCCATGGGGGCAGCGCCATAGCAGAGGCCTATGGCTGTGACCTGACCTATGATTATGTAAAGATAAACGGGGATTACCGCACGTGACGCCCTTTTATCTATTCATGGCCTTTCCGGTGGTAGCCGTAGGCGTGGGGCTTTTGGTCTTTGCCGCCCGTTGGAAAAGGCGGATGCAGGAAAAGCACCAGCAGCGCGCCCTTTTTGGGCTGAGATTTATAGGCGGGTGCTGGGTGCTGATGGGCGTGGTACTGTTCATTTACGGACTGCTGGGCGTGCAGTGATACGCCAGAAAGGAGCGCACATGAAGGTTCCCGATAAGGTAAAGGAAGGGGCGCGTACCCTGTGGCAGGGCATGAGCTTCCTGCTGGGCGGGCTGCTTTTGGTGGACTTCCTGGTCTGCCTGATAGCGGCGCTGGTGTCCCTGGACTGGCTGCTGAACCAATTTGGGCTGGTGGTTTTTACGGCAGTGATGCTGCTTTTGGGCATCCTGTTCTTCCTGCCCGGCAAGGCCTTGGGTGTGAACAAGCTGCCCCGGCGGCTGCTGGGGGCCGGGCTCCTTAGCGGAGGGCTGATACTGGTGTTTTACTGCGTGATGTATGTTGCCGCATTTTTTGCCATGATGGATTATATAAAGCAGGTCAAGACGAACGGATAGAGGGGGAAAGAAAATGAACATAACAAACACGGAACGGGCTACCATCCTGGTACAGGCCCTGCCTTACATCAAGCGCTACGCCGGGGAAACCGTAGTGGTCAAATATGGCGGCAACGCTATGCTGAACGACGAGCTGAAAAGCGCCGTCATGAGCGATATCGTCCTGATGCAGCTGGTGGGCATCAATGTAGTGGTGGTGCACGGCGGCGGGCCGGAAATCAACACGATGCTGAAAAAAATCGGCAAGGAAAGCCAGTTTGTGCGGGGTATGCGCTACACCGACCAGGAGACCATGGACATCGTGCAGCAGGTGCTGGCCGGGAAGGTCAATAAGGATTTGGTGCAGCTTTTGGAGATGGCAGGGGGCAAGGCCATCGGCCTGTGCGGCCTGGACGGCTCGCTGCTGAAAGCCGACCAGCTGGAGGAAGATTTGGGCCTGGTGGGCGAGATACGGGAGGTCCACGCCGAAATCATCCACAACGCGACGCAGAACGGCTACGTTCCCGTGGTCTCCACCGTGGCGGCGGGGTACCACGGCGAGGTGTACAACATCAACGCCGACGTAGCCGCGTCGCGCATTGCCGCCGAGCTGGGGGCCAAGAAGCTCATCTTAATGACAGATGTGCGGGGCCTTCTGCGGGACAAGGACGACGAGAGCACCATCATCCCGGTGGTGAACGTCAGCGATGTGAGCCGCCTGAAAAAAGAAGGCGTCATCAGCGGCGGCATGATTCCCAAAATCGACTGCTGCGTGGACGCCGTGCGCCGGGGCGTGGGCCGCACCCACATCATTGACGGGCGCATCCCGCACTCCATCCTCATCGAGCTCTTTACCGATGAAGGCATCGGCACTATGTTTTACTGATTTTACTGAAAAGAAGGGGTCGCATATGACATTCCAGCAGATAAAGGAGCAAGACCAGCAATACATCCTCCACACCTACGGACGAGTGGACGCCGCCCTGGTGAAGGGCAAAAACGCCCGTGCCTGGGACGTGGACGGCAAAGAATACATCGACTTTACCTCGGGCATCGGCGTGAACGCCTTGGGCTTCAGCGACCCGGGCTGGGCCGAAGCCGTGGCCCGTCAGGCGGGGGAAATCCAGCACATGAGTAACTACTATCACAGCCCCCAGAACATTGCGCTGGCGGAGTCCCTGTGTAAAGCGGCAGGCATGGCCCAGGCGTTTTTCTGCAACTCTGGCGCGGAGGCCAACGAGTGCGCTATCAAAGTCGCCCGCAAGTACGGGGAGAAACGCGGGGCCAGCACTATCCTGACCCTCACGGATTCTTTCCACGGCCGCACCTTGGCGACCCTATCCGCTACCGGCCAGGACGTTTTCCATAAAGACTTCCTGCCCTTGAACCCGGGCTTCGTCCACGCCCCGGCCAACGATTTGGAAGCCCTGAAGGGGATGCTGGACGGCTCCATCTGCGCCGTGCTGTTGGAGACTGTGCAGGGCGAAGGCGGCGTCGTGCCCATGGACGGGGAATATTTGCAGCAGGTGCAGGCGCTGTGCAAAGAAAAAGATGTGCTCTTCATGCTGGACGAGGTACAGACCGGCGTAGGCCGCACGGGGTATTTTTACAGCTACCAGCAGTGGGGCATCGCCCCGGACGTGGTCACCACCGCGAAAGGACTGGGCGGCGGCCTGCCCATCGGAGCGTGCCTGGTGGCAGAGCACCTGCGGGACATCCTGAAGCCCGGCCAGCAAGGGTCCACTTTTGGCGGCAACCCAGTGGTGTGCGCAGGGGCCAATGAAATCGTAAAGCGCGTGAACGACCCGGCCTTTTTAGCCGAAGTCAAAAAGAAGGGCGAATATTTTGCGGAAAAGCTTACGGCCCTGCCCCAGGTGGAGGCCGTGCGGGGCCGGGGGCTGATGCTGGGGATCAAGCTGAAAAGCGGGGATGCCCATGACGTGATGGTCCAGTGCGCCGAGAAGGGCCTGCTGGTGCTGACGGCGAAGGACCTGGTGCGGTTCCTGCCGCCGCTGACCATTACAAAAGAAGATATAGACGCAGGGCTCGCAATCTTTGCCAGTGTATTATAAAAATAAAAGTGAGGGCTTTTTATGAAACATTTATTGAAATTGCTGGACATGAGCGGCGAAGAGATTATCGAAGTCTTAAATCTGGCCGACCAGCTCAAGTATGAGACCAAGCACGGCATCGAGCACCACCGTTTGAAGGGCAAGTGCCTGGGCATGATCTTTGAGAAGTCGTCTACCCGGACGCGCGTGTCCTTTGAGGTGGGCATCAACCAGCTGGGCGGGTACGCTGTGGTGCTGTCCAGTGACGGTTCGCAGATTGGCCGCGGGGAGCCGGTGCAGGACACCGCCCGGGTGCTGTCGCGGTATGTGGACGGCATTATGATCCGCACCTTTGGGCAGGACGAGGTGGAGGCCCTGGCCGAGTACGGCAGCGTGCCGGTCATTAACGGGCTGACGGATTTCTGCCACCCCTGCCAGGTGCTGGCGGATTTGATGACCGTGCGGGAGTTCAAGGGTACGCTGGAGGGGCTGAAAATGTGCTTCATCGGCGATGGCAACAACATGATGAATTCGCTGATCGTCGGCGGGCTCAAGGTGGGCATGGCGGTGTCCGTGGCCTGCCCCGAGGGCTACCGGCCACCCCAGGAAATCTTGGATTTCGCCAAAGGCTACGATTGCTTTGAGCTGACCGACGACCCCATGACCGCCGCCAAGGATGCGGACGTGGTGATTACCGATGTGTGGACGTCCATGGGCCAGGAGGAGGAGCGTCAGAAGCGCGAGGCCGCCTTTGCCGGGTACTGCATTGATGAGAAGCTGATGGCCCAGGCCAAGGAGGATGCCATGGTGCAGCACTGCCTGCCGGCCCATAGGGGGGAGGAGATCAGCGCAGAGGTGTTCGAGGCCCACGCGAAGTATATTTTTGAGGAAGCGGAAAACCGGCTGCATGCACAAAAGGCCGTGCTGGTTAAGACGATGGGGGAATAAAGTTTTTAAAATGGGGAACCGTCCTGGCTTTCTGTGGCTGGGACGGCTCCTTTTTATGGATTTTCGGAGAAAAATTGACTTTCCACCATGAAGTATGGTAGAATCATGCAGAGGAGGTAGAAGAGGATGAAAAAGAGATTTGCTGCCTTGTTCCTTATTTTGACCACGCTCCTCCTGCTGTCCGGCTGCTCCAGCCAACAAGATGTACAGCCCCAGGAGCCGGTGCGGGAACCCGATACGGACACACGCACGCTGACCCGTTCCATTGGCGAAAGCCAGACGGTGGTTTACCGCTTTCATACCGAAAAGCCTGCATCGTGGGACGATATGGAAATAAACCTTGCTTTTTTTGATAAAGAGGCCGAGTCCTTTGACCAGGCGGACAATTGGTGCACCGTGCGGGTCGGGGACGCCCGGGCTAAGCATCCTTTTTTTGCCGATCATGCCCAAGGAATCCCCGAGGAGGAGTGCTGGGATTCCTCTAACGGCTTCCGGGCCAACTGGACGATGCTGGCGCCTTATGACAGCATCGAAGACGTAGAGTCTGCCGACATGGCACTGAGCTTCACCCGGAGCGGAAAAATGGTGAAGGCCATGCTGGAGGTAGACGGGGCAAGGGCCTGGGAAGGGCGGCAGACAATCGGCGGCCTTACAGATGAGACGCTCTACCTGTACGTGTATGTGAAAAACCGCGCGCTGTCGGATATTGAGTTCCAGGATATGGGCAAAGGTTGGCTCATGCCCACTTGGCTTCGCTGGCTGCTTTTTGCGGCGTCGCTTGTGGCTGCTTATATACTGCACCGCCTTGCCAGAAAAGGCGAAGACAAGGTCTTCCTGATAGAAGGGGGCGCCATGCTGCTCACCACGGGATTTTTCGTGTTTGCTGCGGCGCTGGCCCTGATGCTCTGGGGGCGCGGCCATCCGGATATCTTGTCCACGATCTCTTTTGGCTATATCCCCTTCCAGATACCGGCCGACGGCATGGGGTTCTGGATTCCGGCCGTGGTAGCCGGAGTAGGGACGGTGGGGTTTGTAGTCTTACTGTTCTGTATGGCCCTGGGCGATTTGGAAAACCCGGTTGTTTACCTGCTGGGCTCGCTGCTCTTTGGCTTCTGCCATACGCTGTGGCTCTCCCTGATCGCGTTTGTTATCCTGCAGTCGCTGGGTCAGATTATGGAGCTGATTCTGGCAATCCTGTTTATTGCGCTTCTTATCCTTGTGGCGGCAGGGATGGACAAGTCCAAAGGGAAGTACCAAGAGGTTCAGACCACCACCCGCATCTACAATGACATCGGGAACCTTGTGGATGTGAAGTATCATACCGATTATATCGAGGTACCAGAGAAGAAAAATAAAAACGAATAATAGGAGGAACGATCATGATTGACATGAAGACCCTGACCCCGGAAGTGCTGGCCGGTATGATCGACCAGACCAACCTGAGCAACCACGCCACCCTGGCGGAGCTGGAAGCCTTTGCAAAGGCCGCCCGTCCATACCGCTTCAAGAGCTTAGCCGTAAACAGTGCGGTCGTGCCTTTCCTGAACAAAGTGCTGGAGGGCTCCGGCATCGTGTGCGACGCGACGGTGGGATTCCCCTTCGGCCAGAGCACTATCGAGACGAAGGTGTTCGAGACCCGGGACGTGATCGAAAAAGGCGCGGGCGAAGTGGATTATGTTTGCAATATCGTGGAGGCCAAGAGCGGCCATTGGGACTATATCGAGGAAGAAATGAAGCGCATTGTGGCGGTTTGCGAGGAGCACGGCATCGTCAGCAAGGTCATTTTTGAAAACTGCTTCCTCACCGATGACGAGAAGAAGCATCTGTGCGAGGTGGCCCTGAAAGCCCGCCCCACCTTCATCAAGACGTCTACGGGCTTTGGCACGGGCGGCGCTACGGTGGAAGATGTGCGTTTAATGAAGTCCATGGTCGGCGGCGAATTGAAGGTCAAAGCGTCTGGCGGCATCCGTTCAGTCCAGGCGGCACTGGAAATGATAGAGGCTGGGGCCGAGAGGATCGGGACCAGCAAGGGGATCGAAATCGTGGAAGGGCTTAAATAAACAGGCCCCATAAGCAAAAAGCAAAGGCCGTAGCTTGCGCTATGGCCTTTTTTGTTGGGCAGTACAGCCTTTTGACGCTGTAAAACCTATTTGAATGGCATCCTTTGGGCAGGCTTTGGCGCAGTCCCCGCAGCGGATGCACTCGGGGCTGCCCGGTGCCTTTACGGGGTCGACCCCCATTTTGCAGGCTTTGGAACAGGCGCCGCAGTGTATGCATTTGTCCGTGTCCACCCGCAGCCGGTACAGCGAGGCCCGATTGAACAAGGCGTAAACAGCGCCCAACGGGCAGAGGTACTTGCAGAAAGGCCGGTAAACGATCACGGCTGCCAGCAAAGTGGCCGCTAAGATAGCCATCTTCCACTGGAACAGGAAGCCTATTGCCCCCCGCAGCCCCGCATTTCCCAGTACCAACGGGATGCCGCCGGACAGCGTCCCGGCAGGGCAGATATACTGGCAGAAAGCCGGGCTGCCCTGCCCGACCATGTCTACCACGAATAAGGGCATGAGGAGGACAAAAACCGCCAAGATCCCATATTTCAAATAGCGTAGCACCCGGTCGCCGGGGAAGTGCTTGATTTTCTTCAAAAACGGCACCTTGTGGCACAGATCCTGCACCAGCCCGAACGGGCACAGCCATCCGCAGACAAACCGGCCCAAAACCGCGCCGACAACCATCAGAAAGCCGCCCACATAGAGGCTGGCATGAAACTTCCAGCTGCCCATGACCGCCTGCAAAGAGCCGATCGGGCAGGAGCCCACCGCGCCGGGGCAGGAATAGCAATTCAGGCCCGGGAAGCAGATTTTTTTCAGCGGGCCGGTGTAGATTTTCCCTTCCACAAAGCCCACCGCGTAGCAGTTCGACAAGAATGTCCACACTGCCTGTACGCCGGTGCGCCTGTGCAGAACCCTTTTTTTCTTATCCAATGCCGATACACTCCAAACAAATGTTGACTGCTTTCGCAAACAGGATTTTCAGTTCTCCCCGATACACGCCTGCCAGCATACAGGCGATCCCCAACAAAACCAGCAGCAAGGGGAGCGCGGCTTCTTTTCGCTTTATCATGGCGCTGCCTCCGCCAGGCGCTCCTGGATCACGCTTTCCCATTCTTCCTTGGAGTGGGCGCCGACCACGGGCTCGCCCACCAAGCTGCCCTTGGAGTCTACAAACCACGTGGTGGGGAAGGCGGTGATCTCCTGCAGCAGCCCTCCGGCCAAATGGCTGTCCGGTATCAGGCAGGGATAGGCTACGCCGGTGCGTTCCAGGATGATTTCCGCCACTCCCCGGGCCGTTTCGTCCACGCTGCCATTTTCATCGGCGGTATCGTGTACGATGCCAATGATCTGTGCCCCGGTTCCAGCCAGCTCGTCCGAGAGCACGCCCAGGTCGGGAAGTTCCCGAATGCAAGGGCCGCACCAGGTTGCCCAAACGTTTATCATGGTCAGCTCCGCGTCGGAGAAGATGGACTGGTCGATTTCCTCCCCGGTAACGGTGACGGTCTTGAAATCCCCTATCCCGCTGCCTCCGGCTTCCTGTGCGCAGGAAGCCAGCCCCAACAGCATGAAGACGGATAGGAGCGCGGCAAAACACTTTTGTTTCATAGAGCCCCTCCTTGATGGTGTTAAAGCTATTGTACTTCACTTGGCCGGAAATTTCAAGAAGGACTTTCGTGCGGGGAGGTCTGGATGGGAAAAACGGAGCGCGATATACAGGTTCGCCAAGGCGGTGGGCTTATTTTCAGATAATTTTATATAAAACACAGAAAATCCAGAAAAATACCCTCTGCTCATACTTTCGGCTGATTACAACTAAAGGCCGCCTGTGGTAAAATAATAACATCCATATATTTGGAGAAGTACTCAAAAAAACGGTGAGAATGGGGTAAAATGGACAAAAACATCGTGGTAACGACTGCGTTACGAGAAAAATTTAGTGCCGCCTGGAAACAGCGGCAAGTGATTCTGTTCAGCGCCCCCTGTGGCTTTGGCAAAACGACCACCGCCCTGGCCCTGCTGGAAGGGCGCGCAATCTGCCGCTGGGACGCCTTGGAAGCTAACCAGCCAGAGCGCGAAATCCGAGGCGAAGCCGTGCTTCTGGACAACTTGCAGGCTCTCAAAAGCCCGGATGCCCAGCAAGAACTGTGCGGCACCATCCGCCGGCATCCGGAGGTGCATTTTGTGCTCCTGACGCGCGGGGCCGTCCCCGGCTGGCTGATGCCTTTCCAGTTTGAGCCGCGCATGGAAGTCTTTGAGGCGCAGGATTTGATGCTGGACCAGGAAGCCGCTGAGAAGCTGCTGGAGTTTTTTGGTGTCACGCCCACGTCTGCGGCGGTCCTTCTGGAGCGCAGCAAGGGCTACCCGCTGGCCATGAGCCTGCTGGCTCACGAAATGCGCGATGGCAGGCCCTTTGACAACACGATGGACGCCGATGTGCGCCGGGAATTGTTCGCCCATTTTCAAACGGCTGTGTATCAGCGGCTGGAACCGGCGGCCCGGCGTCTGCTCTTAGACCTGGCCCCTTTCGAGCCTTTGGATGTAGAGTTTGCCCGTATCCTCTCAGGCAACAGCTGTGCCGGGGAGATTCTGGGAGAGCTGCAGCAGGACACTACCATGTTTCATTTCGACAGCCTGCGGAGATGCCGGTTCTGGCCGTTGTTCCGTCAATTCCTGCTCTGGCAGCAGGACCGGGACTACAGCGCCGAAGAACAGCGCCGGCTCTTTATTATGAGCTGCATGACGATTACAAAAACGCCCTGGACTGCTACACCAAGTGCGGCGATTTCCGCTGGGTATGCCTTTTTGTCGGCCGAAGACAAAGAAATTATGGAGAGCAGGCATCCGAAGCCGTTATGGAAAGCGCTTCTCCTCTTGACCGTGCCAAGGAGCTTATCGAAGAATTTTGCCAAGGCGAGTATGAAACCAGCGCAGATTTTTCGGATTTGAGCCATGTGGATATCGCCTACTCCACCACTGAGGATGGGGAGCATGATATACAAGTATAT